>NZ_JCBATA010000023.1:0-101152 GCF_059816245.1 Frankia sp. RB5 | reverse complement strand
CACCGCGCCGTTCAACCACAGCGCGCGAGCCCGGTTCGACGAGGGCGTCCTGCCCGACGGTGCCGCCCTCTACGCCGAGCTCGCCGCGCGTGCCCTCGCCGACCCAACCGGCTGACTGACCGACCATGGCCCCCCCCCCCCCCCCCCCCCCCCCCCCCCCCCCCCCCCGGGGGGCGCCCCCCCCCCCCCCGCCGGCGCGCCCCCCCCCCCCCCCCCCCCGGGGGGGGCCCCACGGCCGTCCCACATCTCCGCCCCGCCCCGCCCCGCCCCGCCCCGCCCCGCCCCGCCCCGCCCCGAGCGATCGTCGCACCTGATCACCCAGCGGGGAGCATCGAATGCGGACGGTCACCAACGCGGCGGCATTCGGTCGCCGCGTTGCGATTCGGACGGCCAGGTGGGTGGGTCGTGCGCGAGAACGGTCTCGCCTGCCAGTTTCACCTGGCTTCGCGCCCGATTTGTCCCGTTGAAAGTGGCGAGACGGCCGGTGTCCTCCGTCGCGAACTCTCGCCAGGATCTCAGCGGACGACGTCGAAGACCTGCTTCTGGATGCCGTTGGGGTAGGCCTCCTGCTCGACGAGCCTGAGCATGGTCTTGTCCTTGTCGGCCGCGCTGAACAGCCGCTTCCCGGCGCCGAGCAGCACGGGGAAGACCAGCAGGTGGTAGCGGTCGACCAGGCCGGCGTCGGCGAGGCTCGCGCCGAGCGTGGCGCTGCCGTGCACGGCGATCGGGCCGCCGTCGGTCTCCCTGAGCGCGGCGACCTCGTCGACGGAGCGCAGGATCGTCGCCGGCCAGCGCTCGTCGTCCCGCTCCAGCGTCGTGGAGACCACGTAGCGGGGCATCGCGTTGTAGCCGGCGAACTCCGTCATCGTCGGCCAGATCGGCGCGAACGCCTCGTAGCTGGTCCGGCCCAGCAGCAGCGCGGCGGCCTCCTCCTGCTCCCGGCCCTTGATCTCGTAGGCGGCCGGGTCGAACGCGATGTCCTTGAAGGTCCAGCCGGTGTTGCGGTAGTCCGCCTCGCCGCCCGGCGCCTCCATGACACCGTCGACGGACACGAAAGCCGTCACGATCAGAGCGCGCATCCGAAGCTCCCTGTGCCGTGTGTGGACAATCACCGTGCCCGCCATCCTCGCAGGCCGTCCGAGGGCGCTGGCCAGCGCGTTCTCTCCCGGGACACCGGGGCGCGGCACCTTCGGGGAATTGCCACCGACTTCTCACAGGTGGCGCACAGGATTGCCATACGGGTGGCACAGGTCGCCGACCGAGAGTCGGCACCATGACGACGTCGATGCCATCGCCGGCGACCGGAACCCCCGTACCCGCCCCCGCGCAGCGCGTTGCCACCGAGCAGCCCCGGGCGGGGACCGCAGAGCAGCCCCGGGCGGGTACCGCCGAGCAGCCGCAGGCCGGGGCCGTCCTGACCGCGGACCCGCGATCAGGTCCCATCCTGGACGTCGTCATCCCCGTCTACAACGAGGAGAACGACCTCGCCCCCTGCGTGCGGCGACTGCACGGGCATCTGCGGAACAGCTTCCCCTATCCCTTTCAGATCACGATCGCCGACAACGCCAGCACGGACAGCACCCTCGGCGTCGCGATGGCGCTGGAGGGCGAGCTCGCCGGGGTGCGTGTCGTGCACCTGGACGCCAAGGGGCGCGGCCGGGCTCTGCGATCGGCGTGGAGCATGTCGTCCGCGCCGGTGCTCGCGTACATGGACGTCGACCTGTCCACCGACCTCGCCGCGTTGTTGCCGCTGGTCGCGCCGCTGATCAGCGGGCATTCGGATCTGGCGATCGGGACCCGGCTGGCGCGCACGTCCCGGGTGGTGCGCGGCCCGCGCCGCGAGGTGATCTCCCGCTGCTACAACCTGATCCTGCGTGGGACGCTCGCCGCCCGCTTCTCGGACGCGCAGTGCGGCTTCAAGGCGATCCGGGCCGACGCGGCCTCGGCGCTGCTGCCGCTGGTGGAGGACGCCGGGTGGTTCTTCGACACCGAGCTGCTCGTCCTCGCGGAACGGGCGGGGATGCGCATCCACGAGGTGCCGGTCGACTGGGTCGATGATCCCGACAGCCGCGTCGACGTGGTCGCCACCGCGCTCGCCGACCTCAAGGGCGTCGTCCGCCTGCTGCGGGCCTTCGGCAGTGGCGCGCTGCCACTGGCCGACCTGCGCCGCGAGTTCGGCCGCGGCCCGCTCACCACGGCGGCCGGCGGCACGCTCACCGGCGGCCCATCCGCCCACGATGGGGACGGCGGGCCCGCGGCGGCCCCGGGAATCGGAGGCGGCGGGGTGCAGGTGCCGGGTGTGCCCCGCGGGCTGGCGGGTCAGCTGCTGCGCTTCGCCGCGATCGGCGTCGCCAGCACCCTGGCCTATCTGCTGCTGTTCGTGCTGCTGCGGACGGCCACCGGGCCGCAGGCGGCCAACCTGCTCGCGCTGCTGATCACCGCGGTGGCGAACACCGCGGCGAACCGCCGGCTCACCTTCGGCCTCACCGGCGCGCACCAGGCCGGCCGCCACCACCTGCAGGGGCTGGTCGTCTTCGCGATCGGCCTGGGCCTGACCAGCGGCTCACTCGCACTACTGCACGCGGGCAGCGACCACCCGGGCCGTGGTCTGGAGGTGACGGTACTGGTCTTGGCGAACCTTCTGTCCACCATCATCCGCTTCCTGCTCATGCGCGCCTGGGTCTTCCGCCCCCGCCCGGCCACCGTGGCCCCCGAACGTCAGCGATGAGGGTGTCGAGGGCAGGCGTCGGGACCAGCACACCCCAACCGATCCACCGCACCAGCACTGCCCCGCTCGGCGGAATGCCGGGCGGGGCAGCCCGTTATGATCAGAACGCCTATCGACCAGGAGCCTGTCGGTCAGGATGACGTTGCCACGGGCACGGTCGCCGTGTTCTCCCCCGTCGTAGTCGCGTCGGGGGCGGTCGGGGCGCTGGCGGCCTTCGGCGGAGGCGGCGTGCCGCCGTTCGCCGGTGCGCCGGTGCCCTTGCCCGTGGTGCCAGGACTGCTGTTGTTCGGCGTCGTCGAACCACCGGCTCCCGGCGAACTCGAACCATCGGTGCTCGGCGGCGTCGAGCTGGTGCCACTCGGCATCGACGGGGTGGTCGTGCCGGGCGTCGACGGGGTGGTCGTGCCGGGCGTCGACGGGCTGGTGGAGCCCGGGGACTGCGACGGACCGCCGCTCGGGGGCCCGCTGGTTCCGCCGTAGTTGATGCCGATGCCTCCCAGGTTGAGGTTGTTGGTGGTCTGGTTCGTCCGGGTGTTCACGACATTGCCGGTGCCACCGACGGTCGTTCCGCCGGCCGTGTTGCCGCCGCGGCCACCGACCGTCGTGCCACCCCCGGTGTTGCCACCCCCGGCGCCCCCGACGGCCGTACCCCCGGCGGTCGTACCCCCGGATGTCGCCCGGCCGCCCCCGGCGCCGGCGCCGCCCACCGCGGCACCGCCGGCCACCGCCCCGCCCGCACTGCCTCCGCCGCCCGCACCGGCTCCGGCGAGACAGAGGCCGCCGGACGGGGCCCAGGCGGAGGTGCCGGCCGCGTTGACGGAACGGACCTTGAAGCAGGCCGGACCGCTCCCGAGGCCACCCCAGTCGAAGGAGGTCGCGTTGGGCCCGGCGTGGCGTGTCTCCGAACCCTTGGCGACGTCGAAACCGGTCTCATCGGACGACGTGTCCGTCCAGGAGACGCGCGCGGCACCGGCGCCCACACCCGTGACGGTCACGTTCGACGGCGCCGACGGGGAGGCCGCCCCGACGGCCGGCGCGGCGAACAGAACGACCGCGCTCGGAACTGCCATGGCGGAACTCAGCAACAAGGATTTCCGAATGAATGCCATGATGCCCCCTGTTCGCCGGAGCATTGTTCCCGGCTGCGCATGGGGGATTCCCGCGACCGACAGCGGCGATTCGGGTGGGCGCCGCGAGGATTCACCAGGTTTCGCCCCGCCAACCCCGGGGTCCGCACAGGCGAAACCCCGGGATTGGCAGGGCGGCGGTCAGGGGCGAAGGACGAGGAGGAGGTCGCCGACCTCGACGCTGTCGCCGCTGGAACGGACCAGTTCCACGATGGTGCCGGCGGCGGGGCTGGTGACGGCGGCCTCCATCTTCATCGCCTCGACGACGGCGAGCTTCTGACCGGCGGTGACGGTGTCGCCGGGGGCGACGACGAACGTGACGATGCCGGGCAGGCCGGCGCCGACCTGGGTGGGGTCCGACGGGTCGGCACGCCGGGCGGCCGTGGTCGTCGCGGTGATCGACGTGTCGCGGACGCGGACCGGCCGGGGCTGGCCGTTGACCCGCAGGTAGAGGGTGCGCATGGCGGCGTCGTCGGGGTCGGAGAGGGCGTCGAGCTCGACTATGATCTCGACGCCGGGTTCGAGCAGGACGGCGATCGGCTGTCCGGAGCGCAGTCCGTAGAGGTAACCCTCGGTGGGGATGACGGAGCTGTCGCCGTAGTTGTCGACGGCGGTCAGGTAGTCCTTCCACGGGCCGGGGAACAGCAGCCGGGACAGGGCGGCCCGCCGGGTGGTGCTGTCGGCGGCGAGTTCGGCGGCGTCGGCGGGGTCGAGGGTGGCGCTCGGCGGGGCGGGGCGGCGTCCGGCCAGGGCGCGCTCGCGGAACGGCTCGGCGAACCCGGCCGGCGGGGTACCGAGCTCGCCGGCGAGGTAGCCCAGGACGCTTGCGGGCAGGTCGAAGCGCTCGGGGTGCTCGCGCAGCGCGTCGACGTCGACGGTGCCGCCGACGAGGAACAGTGCGAGGTCACCGACGACCTTGCTGGTCGGCGTCACCTTGATCGGCTTGCCGAGCAGCTCGTTGGCGACAGCGTAGGCCTCCTGGACGGCGGGCCAGCGGTCGCCGAGGCCCAGCCCGATGGCCTGCTGGCGCAGGTTGGTGAGCTGCCCGCCGGGGATCTCGTGCCGGTAGACGGCACCGGTCGGGGCCCGCAGGCCCGCCTCGAACGGCGCGTACAGGTCACGCACGGCCTCCCAGTAGGCCTCCATCGACGACAGCGCCGACAGCGCGATCCCGGTGGCTCGGGGGGTGTGGTCGGTCGCGGCGACCAGGGCCGACATGTTCACCTGGCTGGTGCCGCCCGACATCGGCGCCGCGGCGGCGTCCACCGCGTCGACCCCGGCCGCCGCAGCGGCGAGCAGGGTGGCGAGCTGGCCGCCGGCGGTGTCGTGGGTGTGCAGGTGAACGGGCAGGTCGAACCGCTCCCGCAGCGCCGTGACCAGCGTCGTCGCCGCGGCCGGCCGCAGCAGCCCGGCCATGTCCTTGACCGCCAGCACATGGACGCCGGCGGAGACGAGCTGATCGGCCAGCCGGAGGTAGTAGTCGAGTGTGTAGATGGACTCGGCCGGGTCGGACAGGTCGCCGGTGTAGCACAGGGTGCCCTCGGCGATCGCGGTGCCGGTCTCGAGGACGGCGTCGATCGCGGGGCGCATCTGGTCGAAGTCGTTGAGCGCGTCGAAGATCCGGAAGATGTCGACGCCGGTCGCCGCGGCCTCGGCGACGAACGCCCGCACCACGTCGTCCGGATACGGGGTGTAGCCGACGGCGTTGCGGCCGCGCAGCAGCATCTGCAGGCACATGTTCGGCGCCGCCACCCGCAGCGCGGCGAGCCGCTCCCACGGGTCCTCGGCGAGGAACCGCAGGGCCACGTCGTACGTCGCCCCGCCCCACGCCTCCAGGCTGAGCAGGCTCGGCGTCAGCGCGGCGAACGCGGGCGCCGCCGCCAGGATGTCGAACGACCGCAGCCGGGTCGCCAGCAGTGACTGATGGGCGTCACGCAGCGTGGTGTCGGTGACCGCCAGCGTCTCCTGCGCGCGCAGCCGCGCCGCCCAGCCCGCCGGCCCCAGCCGCGCGAGCAGCTGCCGCGACCCGTCCGGCACCAGCACGCCCTGCCCGTCCGGGCGCGCCGGCAGGTCGGTCAGCTCGGGCAGCCGGGTGCGGGGGTCGACCAGCGCGACGCCGGCGGGGCGGGTGAAGCCGTTGACGGTGCTCTCGGCGAGCCGGGCCAGCATCCGGCTGGTCCGGTCGGTGCCGCGCCCGGGCAGCAGCAGATGCGGCCGCTCGTCGATGAACGACGTGGGCACACCGCCGGCGAGGAAGCCCGGGTCGGCGAGCACCTCGGCCAGGAAGTCGATGTTCGTCCGCACCCCACGGATCCGGAACTCGCCGAGCGCCCGGCGCGCGCGGCGCGACGCCTTCTCCAGGGTGGAACCCCGCGCGGTCAGCTTCACCAGCAGCGAGTCGAAATACGGGCTGACCTCCGCACCCGGGTACGTCGCCCCGTCCAGGCGCACGCCCGGCCCGCCCGGCGACTGGTAGAAGCTGATCGTCCCGGTGTCCGGGCGGAATCCGTCCGCCGGATCCTCCGTCGTCACCCGGCACTGGATCGCCGTGCCACGCAGCGCGATCCGCTCCTGCTCCAGGCCCAGATCGGCCAGGCTCTCCCCGTCGGCGATCCGCAGCTGCGCCGCGACCAGATCGACGCCGGTGACCTCCTCGGTCACCGTGTGCTCCACCTGAATGCGCGGGTTCATCTCCATGAACGTGTACTGACCGTCCGCGGCGAGCAGGAACTCGACCGTCCCGGCGTTCACGTAGCCGACGTGCCGGGCGAAACGCACCGCGTCCGCGCAGATACTCGCCCGGATCGCCTCGTCCAGCTGCGGCGCCGGCGCGATCTCGACGACCTTCTGATGCCGACGCTGCACCGAACAGTCCCGCTCGTACAGATGAATGATGTTCCCGTAGGAGTCGGCGAACACCTGCACCTCGATGTGCCGCGGCCGGGTCACCGCCTGCTCCAGGAACACCGTCCCGTCCCCGAACGCGGCCGCGGCCTCCCGCGACGCGCTCGCCACCGCGTCCGCGAGGTCCGTCGGGCGCTCGACCCGGCGCAGACCCCGCCCGCCGCCACCCGCCGACGCCTTCACGAACAACGGGAAGCCCACCCGCTCGGCCGCCTCCGCCGCTCCGGCCCCGTCCGGCAGCGGCGCGCTGGCCCGCAGCACCGGCAGGCCCGCCGCCATCGCCGCGTCCCGCGCCGCCACCTTGTCCCCGGTCAGCCGCAGCACCGACGACGGCGGGCCGACGAACGTCACCCCCGCCGCCGCGCACGCCTCGGCCAGCACCGCCGATTCCGACAGGAACCCGTAGCCGGGGTGCAGTGCGTCCGCCTCCGCCTGCTTGGCGACCGTCAGCAGCGCGTCGATGTCCAGATAGCCGCGCACCGGATGCCCTGGGCCGCCGATCTCGTACGCTTCGGAGGCCTTCGTCCGGTGCAGCGCGGCCACGTCCTCGGGCGTGTAGACGGCGACGGTGCGAAGCCCCAGTTCCTGGGCGGCACGGAAGACACGGACGGCGATCTCACTGCGGTTTGCGACCAGGACCTTACGCACGCGCGCCTCCTTGGACGAGTGCGCATCATTGTGGGGGCGTTGGACTCTGACGCGCCAAAGTAACGTGATCGGCGTCACGGCGGCCGCAACCGGCCGACCGCCAGTCTCAGTAGCGCCAGCGGGTCGCGGCGACGACGGCCTCGGCGTCCGCGCCGGCGAAACGGTCGATCTCCGCCCGTCGGACGGTGGCGACGGTGTCGTGCAGTTCCTCGCCGAGCGCCGCGCGCAGCACGTCGTCCGCCTCGAACGCGGTGACGGCGTCGGCCAGGTTCGTCGGCAGCCGGCTGATGCCGCGCCGGTCCCGTTCGGCGGGGGCGAGCGTCGCCGGGTCGACGTCGACGGGCGGTGGCAGCCGGGCGCGCGCCTCGAGCCCGGCCCGGCCGGCGGCCAGCAGGCCGGCCACCACCAGGTACGGGTTGGCGGCCAGGTCGAAGCACTTGATCTCGAGGTTCGCCGCGCGACCGGCCGCGGCCGGCGGGCCGGGGATCATCCGCAGCGCGGCCTCGCGGTTCTCCGCGCCCCAGCAGGCGTACACACCGGCCCAGCGCGACGGTGCGAGGCGCAGGTAGGACGCGACGCTGGGCGCCCCGAGCGCCATCAGCGCCGGCAGATGGCCGAGGATGCCCGCGGCGAACGCCTCCCCCGCCGCCGTCAGGCCGACCGGCCCGTCCCCGCCGCCCATCAGGTTCACCCGCCTGCCGGCCGCCCACCCGCCCCCCGCCGACCCACCGCCGGCGCTCCCGTAGCCACCCGGCCCACCGAACCCAGCCGGCCCGCCGAACCCACCAGGACCCCCCATACCACCGGCAGCACCGAAGCCACCTGGACCACCGAAGCCACCTGGACCACCGAAGCCGCCTGGACCACCGAAGCCGCCCGAGCCGTACGGGCCACCGCTCGACAGGACGCCGTAGGCGGACAGGCCGGGCGGCGCGACGTCCGGCAGACCCGTCGGCGTGAGCGGGCCGCCGCCACCGCGGGCCGGCCGCACCGCGGCGTCGGGGTCGGGGTCGTCCGACCACAGGCTGAGATGCACGTGGCCGCCGTTGCCGACCCCGTCCGCGACGATCTGCGGCGCGAACGCCGCGCGTAGCCCGTGCCGCCCGCTGACGGCCCGCACTGTCTCCTTGACCAGCACGCACGTGTCGGCGGCGGCGAGCGGGTCCTGCGCGGCGACCGACACCTCGAACTGGCTGGCGGCGTACTCGGGATGGATCTGCTCGACGACCAGGCCCTCGTCGGTCAGCGCGGTGAGCACGTCACGCAGGTAGTCGCCGAGCTCGGTGACCCGGGTCATGCCGTACGCGGGCCCGCGCGCGGCCGGGGTGAAACCGCCCTCCGCCACGCCCGCGCCGGCCGCTGCGACGACCCACTCGACCTCGATGGCGACGGCGACGCCGAGTCCCCGCTCGGCCAGTCGCGCCACCTGGCCGCGAACGAGCTCCCGGCTGTCCTGCGGGTGCGGCAGGCCGCTCTGGTCACGCCGGTCCACCGGCGCCCACGCCCAGCCGGGCTGCGCGGCCAGCATGATCAGCCGGCTGAGGTCCGGGTGCAGACGCAGGTCGCCGACAGGACCGCCGGCGAAACGGCCGGTGGTGATCGCGTCGTCGGCGAGAAAGGCGTCGAAGGCGGGCGATGCGCCGACGCCCCAGACGACCGCCGCGTCCAGCCGGCCGACAGGCACACCCTTGACCCTGGTGATCCCGCTGTTGTCGACGAAGGTGCAGGCGACGCAGACGACGCCGCGGACCTCGAGGTTGGTCGCCGCGTGCCGGGCCGCCGCGGCGAGCCGGTCGCGGCCGCCTGAGGTGCCGGGCTCGTTCATCGATCGCCTCCCGGGGTGCCGCCTCGCACCATGGTCGCGCGCGCCGGGGCGGGATGTCGCCCAGGACACCCGACGAGATGCCACCCACACCGGCGCCGACGTCACGCAGCGTCGATGATCACCGCTCCGAGATGGCGGATCGCCCGCGCTCCATCCTCAGCCGTCCACGCGTTATCCACAGCTATCGACCCGACAAGAAGAGCGTGAAACGCGCCAACATCACTGATGCCTGCCTCGACTGTCCCCAGGAGCACCGTAGTCATCCACAAGTTATCCACAGGTGCTGTGCACGGACTTCGATGACACAGCGCGACGATTACCGTCAGGCATGACCACCCCCTCCAGGGGGGATGCCACTTCGATGGGGCGCATCGACCTCCTCGCCGACCGGCTTGTCGACCACCCGCTCGTCGACCATCCGCTCGTCGACCATCACTGCCACGGTCTGGTCCGGCGGGATCTGTCCCGGGCCGAGTTCGAGGGCATGCTCACCGAGGCCGACACGCCCGGCCCGCCCGGAACGACCCTGTTCGACAGCCAGATCGGCTTCGCCGTGCGCCGCTGGTGCGCCCCGGTGCTCGGCCTGCCGCCCCATGCCGAGCCGGACGCCTACCTGGCACGCCGGGTCGAACTCGGCCACGAGGAGGTGCACCGCCGGCTGCTCAGCGCCGCCGGGATCGCGAGCTTCTGCGTCGACACCGGCTTCCAGCCCGAGCCGCTGACCGGCTCCGCGGATCTCGCCCGCTGGGTCGGCGGCCAGGGCTTCGACGTCGCCCGACTGGAACGGATCGCCGAGCTCGCCGCCGTCGACCTGCTCACCGGCCAGATCGGCGTCGGCCACTTCGCCGAGACAGTCCGCGCCCGCATCGCCGAGCGCGCCCCCACGACGATCGCGGTGAAGTCCGTCGCCGCCTACCGCGCCGGCCTGGACCTGCCCGCCGACCGCCCGTCGGACCGTGAGGTGGCCGCCGCCACCCGCACCTGGCTGGGCGAGATCCGCGACGGCGCCGCCATCCGGCTGCGCGACCCGGTGCTGCACTCCTTCCTCATCTGGTGCGGCGTCGAGGAGAAGCTGCCCGTCCAGATCCACGTCGGCTACGGCGACGCCGACCTCGACCTGGCCCGCACCAACCCGCTGCTGCTCACCGGCCTGCTGCGGGCCCTCGCGCCGACCGGGGCGAGCATCATGCTGCTGCACTGCTACCCGTTCCACCGCGAGGCCGCCTACCTGACCCAGGTCTTCCCGAACGTGCACCTCGACCTCGGCCTCGCCATCCACAACACCGGCCACGGCTCGGCCGCCCTGCTCGCCGAGGCGCTGGAACTCGCCCCGTTCGCCAAGGTCCTCTTCTCCACCGACGCCTTCGCGCTCGCCGAACTGTTCCTGCTCGGCTCGACGCTGTTCCGCCGCGGCCTCGCCGCCTTCCTGACGGCCGGCATCGACGACGACGCCTGGACATTCGCGGACGCCACCCGCGTCGCCCGCCTGATCTGCGCCGACAACGCCCGCCGCGTCTACGCCCTCCCCTGACCAGGCCGCCGGACCGGACCCGCGCCCCCTGGTTCCCCGCCGGCGCCACCCGCTCGGCCCGTCAGGTCCTCATGCACATCATCGGCGAGACCGCCCAGCACAGCGGCCACGCCGACATCCTGCGCGAGGCCATCGACGGCACCCGCACGATGGGCTGAACCCGCCGCCGTCGGCTCAGGCGTCCGGGGCGGGCGGGCAGAGGCAGAACGGATGCCCGGCCGGGTCGAGCATCACCCGCCAGCGGTCCCCGCCGGGCTGGACGTCGGCCGCCTTCGCGCCGAGCCGCTCGGCGCGTCCGACCGCCTCGTCCAGGTCAGCCACCCGGAAGTCCAGGTGGAACTGCTGCGGCGAGTCCTGTCCCGGCCAGCTCGGCGCCCGGTAGTCGTCGACCCGCTGGAACCCGATCATGATCTCCGTCCCCGGCGGCGACAGGAACGCCCAGGCCCCCTCCGGGTCCGCCCCACCGACCCCCCACCCGGTGAGCTCGCCGTAGAACGCAGCGAGCTCACCGGCATGCGGACAGTCCAGCATCATCCCGGCCCACGTCACCATGGTCATGTCCTTGTCCTCCCGGATCGTTCTCCTTGGTCAACGCCTGTGCGGTACCCATGCTGGACGGGATACCTGACTTCCACTGTCAGGATTCCCCCGGCAGAATCCGGGATGTGCGTGCCAGCCGGCTGCTGTCCGTCCTGATGCTGCTGCAGACCCGCGGCAAGCTGACGGCGCGCCAGATCGCCGACGAGCTGGAGGTCTCCGTCCGCACGGTGCACCGGGACCTGGAGTCGCTGGCCGAGTCCGGCGTCCCGGTGATAGCCGATCGCGGCGCCACCGGCGGCTACCGCCTCCTCGACGGCTACCGCACCCGCCTGACCGGTCTGACCGCCGACGAGGCCGACTCGCTGTTCCTCGCCGGCCTGCCGTCCGCCGCCGACGACCTCGGCCTCGGCGCCCTGGCGGCCACCGCCGAACTCAAGCTGCTCGCCGCCCTCCCGCCGCCGCTGCGCGAACGCGCCGGCCGCGCCCGCGAGCACTTCCACCTCGACGCCCCCCTGCTCGCCGACGTCGCCGCCGCCGTGTGGTCCCAGCACCGCATCCACGTCACCTACCACCGCTGGCGCGCGCCCCAGGAGGTGGAGCGGGTACTGGAACCCCTCGGCGTCGTCCTCAAAAGCGGCACCTGGTATCTCGTCGCCCGCGCCGCACCGCAGCCGGGATCGGGACCGGCTCCGACGGATCCGCGGACCTACCGCGTCGGAAAGATCCTCGCCCTCACGACGACCGGCGACCGCGACCGCCCACCCGACTTCGACCTGGCGGCCTACTGGGCTACCTGGACGGCCCGCTACGAGTCCGAGGTCTACCGCGAGACGGCGACGATCCGCTTCTCCCCCACCGGCGTGACGATGGCCCCCTACCGCCTCCCACCCGCCGTCACCCGCGCCATCCGCGCCACCGCCACCGGGCCCGCCGACACCGACGGCTGGGTCGAGGCCCGCATCCCCATCGAATCCGTGCGCCACGCCACCGGCGAACTCCTCTCCCTCGGCCCCGACGTCGAGGTCCTCACCCCACCCGCCCTCCGCACCGCCGCCACCGCTCTCGCCGCGCTCTACGATCCGTCGCACGTTTTCGACGTTAAGAAGAAGAAGCTCGCGGGTGAATCTACTCCTCCTCTGGAGGCTGCTCGTGAAAGACCTGCCAGGTGAAGAGCAGGGCCGACAACATGGGGTCAGGAATCTCCGCAAGCGGAGAAGGCCCCGATGGAGTCAGGTCAACCGGCGCATCAACAGGGTCCGGCGGAAGACAGTCGTCATGCGCGACCAGCCGGGGATCAGGAAGCCGACGATTCCACCGCTGCCGCGCCCCCTGACGGGTCAGGCCCGCTGCCTGACCAATCTGAACCCAGTCGGCGCCCGCCGCCACCGCGTCGGCAACCGCCTGATCACGCTCCAGGGCCAGCGCATGCAACCGCCGGGTCAGCTCCTCAAGATAGTCCAGGGCGACGGCTCGCGGACTGACACCGCGCGGCAGCCAGTTCCTCCCAGATGCGTCCACCTCTGCACCCTAGACCATTCGACAACGCTTATTACCCACACCCGACAACAACAATTGCCCACGCCGCACGGGGCCCTCTTCCAGAACGGCCCTACAGGGGGCACCACACCCGCCCGCAGCCTCAAGCGTGGACAACCTTCATTGTCACCCTCATTCGACAATGAAGATTGTCCATCACAGCCCGAGAGTCGACAATCTCGGTTGCCTGACAAATGACGTTGCCACGCCACAACGTCGACCGACCGCCCAGCCTCGACGCCGAAGGCCAGGCAAGGCGTCCCTCGAACCCGCCTATCCACTACAGGCAACCAACTTCGTTGTCTGAATATTGAGAAACAGATCGTCGAGTACGATCGCTGCGCGACCCGACGTCGCTCGTGCACCTGCCACCATCTGTCCTGTCGCCGGCCCACGACGCCTCGGCGACAACCCGACCGGCAGCGGCGAGAGTCCCTCCTGCCACGGGGAAGGCAGCGGAGGCGGTGATCACGATGGTCGCCGCCGAACAGAGAGGCAGCACAGACGATGCTCGCGGTGCTCGGCGGGGGTGGCGAGGCGGCGATGGCCGTGGTGTTACTCCTGCTTCTGTTTCTGGCCTGGGTCGTCAGCAGTGACGCCCGCACTCGCCGGCTGTCCGACCTGATGAGGTCCCGGCACCGGGGCGACGAGCGATGACAGCAGGCCCGGACGACACGCTGTCGCGGCAGGAAGTGGCCCGTGCCGCCGGGGTGAGGCCGGCGGCCGTCAACAACTGGGCCCGCCGGCACCCGCATGAATTCCCTCCGCCTCGGGTAATTGCCGGCCAAACCGTCTACTCGGCTGCCCAGGTCGCCGCCTGGCTTGACAGCCGGAAGATCTCCGCCGGAGGCCGGCACCCAGGAGAGGCCCCGGGCGCCACCTATGGGCAGCGATTCCGTCGAAATCGAAACATGCCTCCCGTGGCGCCGATCAGCGCGGAGGCCGAGCCAACCGAAGAGATCCTGGATAGGGCACTCTGGAAGCCCCTAGAAGATATACAACGTGGGCAGAGCATCGCCCCCAACCTTGATCTACTTCTTGCCCTGCTCGCTATCCGGCGTCATAACCGGCGCTTCTGGGTACAGCTCACCAGCAGCAAGGGGGCCGGCGCACTGGATCTCCGGGAACTGGCGAACCTTCGGCACCAGGCAGCACAGGGACTCGCTCCGGCCTACAGGCGCCTCGAGAGAGCTATGAAGGACAACGTGGATATCGCGGCCTTCGCCAGGCCTATTGACGAGGCCGCAGACCAGGTCCGTCTGCGTGCCCGGCGTCATGACGTTGCCGAGGGCTTCGAATCACTGGCCAGCCGGTTCCTGCTTGAGCAGACGGCGGCTGCCCACGGCCCGCGCGGCGGAGAGCACGTCACGCCGCTCTCGCTCAGCCGCACGATCGTTGCACTCCTCGATCCTCAACCGAACGCCAGGATCTGCGACCCCTGCTGCGTCTCCGGAGAACTCCTGATCGCGGCCGGAACGTGGAACCGTCTCCCTGGACCGGCCGTCATCGGACGATCGGTCCTGGACGGCAGCGCCCTGAGTCCCATGTCCCGACAACTCACGCTGCTCAGTGCCGCTATCCGTGGGCTTCGAATTGATGTCGGCGCGTCGCCTCGCGAGCCGCTGAAGGGCGAGGCAGAGCCGGTCTCCAACGCCGACGCCGTCACGTCGGCGTCGGCCGCGGACGGGGAGTCCACCAACAAGATCACGCCGGTCCCACGTTACGACGTCGTTCTGGCGAACCCCCCGTTCCGCATGCCTGGCTGGGACGAGGGAGGCCGACTCCACTTCCCATACGGAGAGCCGCCCACACACAGCGCGACCTTTGCCTGGCTTCAGTACGCCGCCGCCATCCTCGACGACCGCGGACGCGCCGCCCTGGTCATGCCCACAAGCGCCGCGGCCTCAGAGAACCCCACCGAGAGACGGCTGCGCGCCAAAATGACCGAAAACGGCGCCGTGGAGTGCGTGATCGCGATGCCCGGGGAGCTGTTCCGAGAGAACGACCTCGACGTGGCCGTCTGGATCCTGCGTGGCAAAGACCACCGGAGCCGTCGCGACGTGCTTCTCATCGACGCGCGCGCCCTGGGAACCAGACGGAGACGCGGCCGTCGGATCCTCACCGACGACGACACGGCGAAGATCGTAGGCGCCTATCGGTCCTGGCGGGACAGCGCGGCCCACACGTTCAACACCATTCCGGGCTTCGCGGTGGCGGTCGATATGCAGCAGCTCCGCGTGCACGACTGGCAGCTCAACCCCGCCGTGCACCTACACTCCGGACTTCCCCACGCCGACGCGGGCGCCACGCGGGCCAAGGCCCGCGCGCTGCATGAGGAACTCCTGTCCTGCGAGTACCGTGCGCGCCAGGCAGACGCCGATGTGGCTCATCTCCTGGCGTGGATCACGCCATGAGTCTCCCATCGCGGCGGATGCCCTCCGACTGGCCTGAGGTCAGACTCGACGCGCTGTGCGACGTTCAGGCCGGGCCGTCCGGTCGCGCCCCGCAACAGGCCAGACGGGCGGAGACAGACGTCTCTGTGATCAACCCCGCAAGCATCCAGCACGGTCAGCTCACAGAGCAGGGCCAGACCTACCTCGACCGGGAGACCGCAGAGGACATGTACCGCTACGTCCTGCGTCCGGGCGACATCGTATGCACCCGCATCGGAGACACACGGCGCCATGCCCTGGTGTCAGAAGAACACGACGGCTCGCTGCTCGGTGGAGCCTGCATCCGCCTGCGTCCAGATGGGCGAATACTCGCTACCTATCTGAACCACTATCTACGCCTGCCATCCGTGCAGGACTGGCTGTCCAGCCGCATCACCAGCACCGTCGTTCCGATCCTCACCTCCGCGATCCTGCGGGACCTTCGGCTCAGGCTCCCGCCCCATGACAGGCAGCAGGCGATCGCCGAAGCCCTCGACGCCCTCGACCAGCAGGTCGCAGCTCATCGGGAGGTCGTCCGCACGGCGACGCGGCTGCGCGACAGTCTCGCGCCCGCCCTACTCACTGGCGCGATCGAGCTTCCGTAGCGCGAGGTCGGCCGCCGGGAGAAGCCGCAGGCGGACGGTGGTGCCGGCGCCGGGGGCGGTGGTGAGGTCGATCGAGGCGCCGTGGGCGCGGGCGGTGGCGGCGACGATGGCGAGACCCAGGCCGCTGCCGCCGGTGCCGCTGGCCCGGCTGTCGGCGGCGCGGTAGAAGCGGTCGAAGACGTGGGCGGCGACCTCGGGCGGCATGCCGGGACCGTGGTCGGTCACCTCCAGCGCGACACCGCCCGCCGGTCCCGCGGGACCGGACCCGCTTGGCCCTGTGGCGGTGGCGGGGAGGGCGGCGGAGGGGGTGGCGGGGATCGGGGTGAGGCGGATGTCGATGGCGGCGGTGGGTGGGGTGTGGACGCGGGCGTTGGTGAGGAGGTTGCCGACGAGCTGGCGCAGGGCGTCGGCGTCACCGAGGACGGAGCAGGTGGCGGGCAGGTCGACGTGGACGGGACGGGTGGGGGCGGCGGCGCGCAGGTCGGCGACGGCGTCGCGGACCAGGGCGGCGAGATCGAGCTCGGTCATCTGGATGGGGTGGACCTCGTCGAGGTGGGCCAGGTAGAGCAGGCCGTCGACGAGCGCGCCCATCCGGGTCGCCTCCTCGGTGATGCGGCGCAACGCCGCGTCGGCCTCGTCCGGCGGGACCATCCCGCCGCGCAGCAGGTCGGCGTAGCCGCGGATGGACGTCAGAGGTGTGCGCAGCTCGTGGGAGGCGTCAGCGGCGAAGCGGCGTTCGGCCTCCTGGGAGGCGACGCGGGCGGCGAAGGCGGCCTGGATCTGGCCGAGCATGGTGTTCAGGGCGGCGGCGAGCTCACCGGTCTCCGAGCGGGGCGGGCCGGCGGGCACCCGGCGGTCCAGGTCGCCGGCGGCGATGGCGGCGGCGGTGCCGATCATCTGGCGCAGCGGGCGCAGGCCCCGGGTCAGCCACAGCCAGGCAAGGACCGCCATGACCGCGAGCACCGTGAGCCCGACGGCGATCTCCACGCGCACCAGCCGCCGGACCGTCTCGCTGACCGGCCGCAGCGGCAGCGCGACGAGCACCTGGGCGCCGCCGGGAAACGTGCGTTCCACGGCCCGGTACCGGTCGCCGTCCGCGACCACCGTGAACGGGCCGGCCCGCTGCGCGCCGCCGGCGACGGACCGCACGCCGGCGGCGTCGAGCAGTGCCGTGGCTGGCGGCGGCGGGCTCGCGGATCCGGTGACGCGGCGCAGCGTGCCGTCGGCCTGGCGGATCTCGACCAGGTAGTCGCTGGGGCCCGCGGCCTGACCCGCGCTCGCCGGGTCGAGCAGCCGGGGCCGGGCCAGCAGCGCCGACAGTGGCCGGCCGCCGAGCAGCTCCGCCCGGCTCAACTGCTGGTCGACGCGCTGGTAGAGGTAGGAACGGAGCGCGAACACGCTGGCGATTCCGGCGCCGGCGAGGCCCAGCGCGGACAGGGCGAGCAGGCCGGCCATCAGTCTCAGCCGCAGCGTCATCCCCGTCACCGTCCCGACGTTGAGGTGCCCGCCGGCGAGGTGCCCGACGGCAGGCGCAGGGCGTAGCCGAAGCCGCGCTGGGTGTGGATGAGCGACGGGCCATGCTGGCCGAGCTTGCGCCGCAGGTAGCTGACGTACTGGTCGACGACGGTCGGCTCGCCGGCATAGTCGTAGCTCCAGACGGCATCGAGGATCTGGGCCCGCGACAGCACCCGGTTGGGGTTGGTCAGCAGGTAGCGCAGCAGCGAGAACTCCGTCGGGGACAGCTCGATCGGCGTGCCGGCCCGGGTGACGAGATGAGTGTCGGTGTCGAGCTCGACGTCGGCGAAGCGCAGGACGGCGGTCCGGTCGGGCTCGGCGGGTGGGCTCGGCGGGCTGGTCCGGCGCAGCACCGCCCGCACCCGGGCGACGAGTTCGTCGACGGCGAACGGCTTGGTGACGTAGTCGTCGCCGCCGTACGTCAGTCCGGCGATCTTGTCCCGGTGGGCGTCGCGGGCGGTGAGGTAGACGACGGGCACGTCCAGGCCGTCAGCCCGCAGCATCCGGCAGACCCCGAAGCCGTCCATGTCGGGCAGCATCACGTCGAGGATCATGAGGTCGGGGCGCGCGTCGGCGGCGAGCGTGAGCGCCGCGCGGCCGGTGGTCGCGGTCAGGACGTCGAAGCCGTGGAAACGCAGGGCCATCCGCAGCAGGTCGACGATGTTCGGCTCGTCGTCGACGACGAGCACCCGCGGTACCTGCGCCATGTCCGCTCCCTCGGCCGGTGTCCAGGACGTCCCGAGTCCAATGGGATGTCCCGAGTCCAATGGGATGTCCCGAGTCCAATGGGATGTCCCGAGTCCAATGGGATGTCCCGAGTCCAATGGGATGTCCCGAGTCCATGGGAACAGCATGTGAGTCCCATGTGAGCATGCCGCCGGCGGCCACAACTGCTCCGCCGGGACAGTCCGGCGATCGCGAATCCACACTCGGCGGCCATGGTTGACAGGCTCGCAGCCTGGAACTGTTTACCAATGCGATCCCCCACGGACATCGACCTGCTCCGCGAGCTGGAGCCCGTCGCCGAGGCGAACGTCAACCGGCATCTCGGCATCGCTCCGGAGTGGATGCCACACGAGTACGTCCCCTGGAGCCAGGGACGGGATTTCGACGAACTGCCCTGGGAGCCTGGCCAGTCGGTGCTGCCGAAGGCGGCGCAGATCGCCTTCGAGGTCAACCTGCTCACCGAGGACAACCTGCCCAGCTACCACCGCCTTATCGTCGAGGGCTTCGGCCGGGAGGGTGCCTGGGGCACCTGGGTGCACCGGTGGACAGCCGAGGAAGCACGTCACGCGATCGTCATGCGCGACTACCTGATGGTCACCCGCGGCGCCGATCCGGTGACGTTGGAGCAGGACCGGATGTACCAGATGTGCAAGGGCTACGACAAGGCCGACGCCTCGGCGCTGCAGGCGATGGCCTACGTGTCCTTCCAGGAGCTCGCGACCCGGGTGAGCCATCGCAACACCGGTCGCGTCTGCGCCGAGCCGGTCGCCGAGCGCCTGCTGGCCCGCGTCGCCGCGGACGAGAACCTGCACATGATCTTCTACCGGAACATGGTGGCGGCGGCGCTCGAACTCGCGCCGTCCCGCATGGTGCCCATCATCCGCGACGAGATCGTCGGCTTCCAGATGCCGGGCGTCGGTATCCGCGACTTCGGCCGCAAGGCCATCAAGATCGCCGTGGCCGGCGTCTACAACCTGCGCATCCACCACGACGACGTCATCGCGCCCATCCTGCGCCAGTGGCGCTTCTTCGACCTCGAGGGCCTGGACGCCGAGGCCGAGAAGGCCCGCGAGGAGGTCGCCGCGTTCCTCACCGGACTCGACGCGGCGGCGACCCAGCAGGACGAGAAGATCGCGAAGACCCGCGCCCGCGCCGAGCGACGCAGCGAGGCCCTCGCCTCCGCCTAGCCCGCGATTCGGACCAGCCGGCCGTCCGGAGTGTCCGCATGTGGGTCGTACGTGCTACGGTCCGGCCGTCGCGACCACCGACGGAAACGGACGGAGTCCGCGTGACCTCGCATCGGCGCAGCGGCCGGATCAGCATCCCGCAGCTCGGCCTGGGCATCGTGGCCATCGCCGCGGTGACGGTCGCGGTGCTCATCGGGCAGCCCGGCGCGTCCAGCCCCACGGGTGACTCCAGCGGCAGCGGCGGCGCCACCCCGTCGCCGGCCGCGACCAGTGCGCCCCCGCCGGCGGCCGACCGCAAGAGCACGTCCGCCGAGGCGTCCGGCCTCGCCTCGTCGGCGCCGGGTGGCGCCGAGACCGGCACCGGCGCCAACCGCGCGCAGGACGCCAGCACGGGCGCCGGCGATCGGGGCGTGACCTCGGCGGCGGGTGCCGGCGCGCCCCGCCCGGGGCGGCCGCCGAGCGCCCAGCAGTCCGGCGCCCACCGTCCCCCGGGCCGGGGTTCCGGCGACCTGCGGCTGCCCGCCGTCGACCTGCCCAGCTGCATCGTCGGCTGCTGACCGGCAGCGGCCGCGTTGGTCAGAGGCTGGGCTGGGCCGCGCGTGGGCTGGTCGGAGGATGCGGTTCAGTGGGCGCTGGCGGCGGTGAGCCAGCCGTCGACGGCGTCGACGCCGGTCTCGCGGTCCACGACCAGCCACGGCGACAGCCAGCTCCGGGCCGCCAGATCCTCGTACATGTGGGCGCAGCGGGCCTGCAGGCCGTCGTCGGCCTCGAAGGTGTCACGGGGACGGCCCGGGTCGCCGTCGGCGCGGGCGCTCGCGTCGGCACGGGCCCGGTCGACCTCTATCCGGAGCAGGACCTGCAGGTCCGGCACGGGCAGGGCGAGTGAGCCCAGCTCCAGGTCGGCGATCCAGGACTGGAAGGCGGCCCGCTCGGGCTCGGCCAGCCGGGCGGCACCGTACGCCGCGTTCGACGCGACATACCGGTCGAGGAGCACGACGTCGTGCTCGGCAAGCAGGGCGTCAAGCTCGGGCCGCGACGCCGCCCGGTCCAGCGCGAACATCATCGCCGTCGCTCTCGGCTGGGCCGCGACAGCGGCGAGACCGGCGTCCCCGGTGAGCAGCCCGCGCAGCGCCGGGCCGAGCGGGCGCGCCTCGTAGCGCGGGTAGGCGAGGGTGGCGACGCTGCGCCCGACGCCGGTCAGCCGGGCGACCAGCCGGGTGGTCAGCGTGTTCTTCCCTGCGCCGTCGAGCCCCTCGATCGCGATGATCATCCTGCCACCGGCTGCCGGCGGAAGTGCTCGACGACCGCGTCGGACCAGCCGAGCAGCCGGCCGGCGAGCGTGGGGGCGATACCCGCCCGGGCCGCCGCCGCTTCGAGGCGGGCGAAGCGAAGCTCCGGCGGCAGCAGCGCCAGCGCCGCCGCCTTGCCCTGGAACTGCGCCCACAGGCCGGTCAACACCCGGCCCTCGATCGGTGGCATGCCCGCCGCGGCCGTCCCGAGCACGGGGCGCGACCACCAGCCCTCGCCGCGGATGACCGCCGAGGCCGCGGGCTCCCCGCGGACCACGTCCAGCCCGCCGGTCACCAGGTTGTTCGCGTTGCGGACGGCGACGAGGGGATGCCGGTACTCCAGCCGGTCGCCCCGCTCGGCCAGACAGGCCGCGAGATACCACAGGGACAACAGCGTCGGCGGCGTTCCCGACACGAGCATGCGCTCGAGCCTAGCCCACGCCGACATACGCCTGGGCGCGCCGCCCGCCGTGTGCCTGACCACGGCACGCGGTGCACGGTGCGTCGCCCGCAGGCCGCCGTGCGCGTGCGCCGCCTGCCGTACGCCCGCTGTCGTAGGCGGGCTACGCCCGCAGGCGGATGTGCCGGGCCTCGGCGCCGGCTACCGTCGCGGCATGGCGGTGGACACGGCGGTGCGGCGGGTGGGGCAGCTGTCCTCGCGCGTGCGCGGCGTCATCCGCCTGCGTGATGTCGCCGCGCTGCTCGCCACCGGCCTGGTCGTCGTCGGCGCGTCGCACGGCGCCGCCCACGATCAGGTGCCGCCGGCGCGGCCGCTGGACGCGCTGGCCTTCACCCTGCTCGCCCTGCTCGCCGCGACCGTCACGCTGCGGCGGCGCTCACCGCTGGCGATGCTGGCGGCATCCGCGCTGCTGCTCGGGACCCTGCTGGGGGCGGGCTACCCGCACGGGCCGTCGTTCCTGCCGGTGGTCGTCGCGTCGGTGTCCGTCGGGCTGCGGCACGAGCTGCGCGTCGTGTGGCGGGCGGCCGCGGGCGCGACCGCGGTCGTGCTCGCGGGGTCCGCCCTCGGCGCCGCCCAGGGGTATGCCCCGGGCCGGTGGGAAATGGCCTTCCAGGCCGTCGGGGCCGTGCTCCTGTGTACTGTGCCGGCTCTCGTCGGCGCGCTGGCCCGCGGCAGTCGGGCGGCCGCCGCGCAGGTCAAGGAGGAGGCCACCCGCCGCCGGGTCGAGCAGGAACGGCTGCGGATGGCCCGCGAGGTGCACGACGTCGTCGGGCACAGCCTGTCGGTGATCTCGCTGCGGGCCGCGGTGGCGCTGCACGTGCTCGACCGCCGGCCCGAGCAGGCTCAGCTCGCGCTGGAGGCGATCCGCCGGGCCAGCGTCGACGCCCTCGGCGAACTGCGGTCCACCCTTGCCCTCACCCGAGCCGGCCAGGACGCCGGCCCGGCTGGCGATGGCCCGGGCGCCGACGGGACGGGGGGCGATGGGCCGGGCGGCGGTGAGCTGGGCGTCCGCGGTACGGAGATCGGCGGCTCGGCAGCGGCCGCCGGGTACCCGGGCGCGGGACGGGTTCCGGATGGTGACCCGGTGGAGGCGCCGCTGACCGGGCTCGGGAGGCTGCCGTCGCTGCTACGGGAGGTGCGGCTGTGCGACGTGCCGGTTCAGTTGGTCACTGACGGTGATTCCGCGCGGCTCGGCGAGCTGCCCGTCGATGTCGACCTCGCCGCCTTCCGGATCATCCAGGAGTCCCTGACGAACGTGCTGCGCCACGCACCGCGGGCCAGTACCCAGGTCCGGGTGCGCCTCGCGCTCGCCGCCGATCGCCTCTGCGTCGACATCACCGACAGCCCCGACCCGCTCCTACCGGCTGAACCGACGGCTGGGTCGGCTCAGCCGGCTGAGGTGGTTGGGGTGGTTGGGGTGGGTGAGGTAACGACGTCGGCCGGGGCCGGTGGCTGTGGTGGTCATGGGCTGACAGGGCTGCGGGAACGTGCCGCCGAGCTCGGCGGCACGCTGACGGCAGGCCCCGTGGCAGGCGGCTGGCGGGTGTTCGCGGAACTCCCGGTACCCGCCGCCGCGGTGCCGGTGGAGGCCAGGCGGTGATCCGGGTCGTGATCGCTGACGACCAGCCGCTGGTCCGTCTCGGGCTGCGCGTCCTCATCGAGACGGAGGACGATCTGGAGCTCGTCGGCGAGGCCGAGGACGGGCGCGCCGCCGTCGACGTCGTACGGGCCACCCGCCCGGACGTCGCGCTGCTCGACATCCGGATGCCCGTGCTCGACGGTCTGGCCGCGCTGCGCGCGATCGTCGCCGAGCCCGACCTCGCCGGCACCCGGGTCGTCATGGTCACCACGTTCGAGGTGGACGAGTACGTCTTCGCGGCGCTGCGCGGCGGCGCGTCGGGCTTCCTCCTCAAGGACGCGGAGGCCGCCGACCTGCTGCGCGCGATCCGGGTCGTGGCCGCCGGCGACTCGCTGCTGTCCCCCACGGTGACCCGGCTCGTCATCGAGACCTTTGCCCGCCGACCCACCCTCGACGCCCCCGACCTGCGCGGTCTCACCGAGCGCGAACGCGAGGTGATGGGCCTGGTCGGCCGCGGTCTGTCCAACGACGAGATCGCCGCCCATCTGGTGATCAGCCCGGCGACCGCCCGCACCCACGTCAGCCGGGTGATGGTGAAGCTCGCCGCCCGCGACCGCACCCAGCTCGCTGTCCTCGCCGGCCAGGCCGGCCTCGCCTAGGCCGCGTGTCGAGTTGTGATCTCTCGGGCCGTCCTCGTGTGGACACGTCCGCTCGCCACCCGCCGCCCGCCTACCGTGCCCCGACCCCCGACACCACCCGTTCATGATCAACCTCGGTGTGGGTGGCGACCGGAAGGCCGGGGAGGCGGGGGACTTCCCGTGGAGGGGGAGTAGCCGCCGGGGAAGGCGGCGTGATGCCAGTTTCCTGGTGTGTCGTGTCCGGTTTGTCCCTAGGTTTCTGGCAGAGAACGCCGTGACAGTGTCAGAACGCTGTCACCGACCGCCGGCCGCGAACGGCCTAGGGCGCGGGTCCTCCCCGTGCCATGGTCATCGCCGGACGGGCCGTGACCGCGCGGGGAGGCACGGCGCTGGCCGTGCCCGTGAAACCGCGAACCTCGACATTCCGCACCTCCCCCGGTGGATGTGTAGAAGTTGGAATCCCCCGCGTTCAGTTCACACGGGGGAGGACGTCGACGACAGCCCTCGCCCCCGGCTGCGTCCGTTTGCGTACACCGGTGTCGCCCGTCGGCGGACGACGCGAACGCGGTCTGCCGGGACGCTCAGTGCCATGACAACAACCACCCATCCCCCGGGCCGGGGCGCCATCGACGTCCGCGGCCTGACCAAGCGGTACGGGCGGCGGACCGTGGTCAGCGGTCTGGACGTCACCATCC
This sequence comes from Frankia sp. RB5, assembly GCF_059816245.1. Lineage (NCBI taxonomy): Bacteria > Bacillati > Actinomycetota > Actinomycetes > Frankiales > Frankiaceae > Frankia > Frankia sp. RB5. The sequence goes on along the minus strand of NZ_JCBATA010000023.1, from coordinate 77,187 downwards.
CCGAGGGGGTCGTCGCCGGCTTCGTCGGGCCCAACGGCGCCGGCAAGACCACGACCCTGCGGATGCTGCTGGGCCTCGTGCGCCCCACCGAGGGCGAGGGCACCGTGCTCGGTCAGCCGCTGCGCGCCCCGGCCGCCTACCTGCCGCGGGTCGGCGCGCTGATCGAGAGCCCGGCGCTCTACCCCACGCTGTCCGGCACCCGCAACCTCGCCGCGCTCGCCGCACTCGCCGGCCTCGGCCGGGCCGAGGCGCCCGCGCGGGTCGCGGCGATCCTCGACCAGGTCGGGCTCGCCGGGCGCGGCGGCGACCAGGTCCGCTCCTACTCCCTCGGGATGAAGCAGCGCCTGGCCATCGGCGCGGCCCTGCTCACCGACCCGGACCTGCTCATCCTCGACGAGCCGACGAACGGCCTGGACCCGATCGGCATCCGCGAGATGCGCACGCTCATCCGCTCGCTGACCGCGCGCGATGGCCGCACCGTGCTCGTCTCGTCGCATCTGCTCGCCGAGGTGGAGCAGATGTGCGACTGGCTGATCGTCGTCGAGGGCGGCCGGTTGGCCTATCAGGGCCCGACAGACCGGCTGATGGCCAGCACGTCCACCGAGGTCGTGCTGCGCCCGGAGCACGAGGAGGACGTCGCCCCGCTCGCCGACCTGCTCGCCGGTCTCTCCGTCCCCGCCACGCGCGGGCCGGCGGAGGTCGTCGCCACCCTCACCACTCCCGGCTCGGACGGCGCCCGCGAGTACGCCCGCGCGCTCGCCGCCGTGAACCGGGCCGCGGCGTCGCGCGGCATCACCCTCATCGAGATGTCCCCTCGCCGGCACAGCCTGGAGGACCGCTACCAGGGGCTGGTCACCCAGTCCCGCGCCCCGGAGATGGAGCTCACTCGATGAACGTCGTCCTCGCGGCCCGGCGGTCCTTCCGCGCCGAGCTCATCAAACTGTGGCGGCCCAGCACGGCGGTGGCGATGGGCCTGCTCGCCGCGCTCAGCGTGCTGTCCACCGTGCTGGTCGTCAGTCTCGCCGATCCGGCCAGCCCAGGCGGGCCGCGACCCGGCGACGGCAACGGGCCGGGTGGCTTCGATGTGACGACCCAGCAGCTGGCGGGCGCCACCGGGATCGCCCGCGGCTTCACGGGCGGAGCCACCTTCGTCGGCCTGCTGATCTTCCTCGTCTGCGCGATCGCCATCACCCTGGAGTACGGCCAGGGGACGCTGCGGACGCTGTTCCTGCGCGAGCCGGGCCGACGCGGCTGGTTCGCCGGGCGGGTCGCGGTGACACTGACACTCGTCGCGCTCGCCCTCCTCGCCGCGCTGGTGCTCAGCGTCGCCGTGGCCGTCGCCGTAGCGGGCGTGCGCGGCATCGACACGTCCGCCTGGTGGAGCGCCGACGGCGCGCGGGCACTCGCCTCCGGCTACCTGAACGTGCTACTCGCGGCGACGTTCTTCGCCGTGGCGGGAACGGTGCTCGGGCTCGTGCTGCGTTCGACCGCGCTGGCCCTGTCCATCGGCGTGGCCTGGATGTTCCCGATCGAGCACATCATCCAGAACTCCTGGAGCGGCGCCTCCAGGGTGTTCCCCGGGCTGGCGTTCGACGCGGTCAGCCAGGGTGGTGTCGCCGACGCGAGCTACGTGACGGCGCTGCTCGTGGGCGCCGCGTACGCCGTCGGCGCGGCCGCCCTCGGGACAATCACGCTGACACGCCGAGACGTCACCGTTTGAGAGAACCTGACTACAATTGACACCTAGCGTGTGCGGACGACGACGATAGGAGATGCCATGCCTGCGCTCGGACGCATCGCCCGGTGAGCCCGTACGAGCGGCTGGTTCGGGAGCTCGGCGGATCCGACCCCTACGCGGTCCTCGGCGTGGGCCGTCTCGCCGACCGCGCCGAGATCCGCCGGGCCTACCGGACCAGGGCTCGAGCCCACCATCCCGACAACCCCGCGGCCCGTGGGCCGGAGGCCGCCCGCACCATGCAGCTGCTCACCGTCTCCCACGAGCTGCTCGCCCGGTGGCGCGACGTCTACGACGCCCGCCACACCCGCGTCGCCCACCCCATCGGCTCGATTCCCGCCCCCCGCCGCCCGCCGGTGCCCCGGCCGGCCGCGACCGTCCCCGCCCGCGGTGCCGCCGGCCCGGTCGCCTGCTTCTCCGCCAGCGGCAACCACTTCGCCACCGGCTACCCTCGCCCGGTCCGCCAGCCCCAGCCGGCGGCCACGGTGGACCAGGGCCGCTCGGTCTCGGCGGGTCAGCCGGACGGGCGGGCGCCGCGCCGGGACGACCGCCAGCGCGTGCGGGACCATCTCGGCCTGTCGATCGTCGCCACCATCCTGTGCGCGCCGGTCGGGGCGCTCGGCCTGCTACACGCCCTGCGCGCCGCCGACCATCTGGCCCGCGGCGACGTCCCCGGCGCACGCCGGGTGGCGCGGCGCGGCCGTGCCTGGTCCCTCGCCGCGACCGCCGCCGGCATGCTCCTGCTCGCCGCGCTCGCCGCGACCGGCGGCGGGCACCGCGGCTGACGGGTGTTCTCCTGGACGGGTGGCATCCGACGGTTCGCCGGTGGGGCGACGCGTCGTACTCGGCGGGTCGGCGGGGTGCGCTGGTCCGGCGTGCTGCTGCGCGACCTGCTCGCCGCCGTCGGCGTCCAGCCGGCGGCACGGGCGCTGACCTTCCGCTCGTTCGACGGAAGCTACACCGAGAGCTGCCGGTACCGATGCGGGCCGCCGGGCTCAGCGCCGCGTCCTGGTCATGCTCGCCACCGGCGTGATCATGCAGTGGGGGGCGGGGCCGCTGCGCGGGCTGCCGGTCGCCGACCGCACCAGCACGACGTTCGTGCACGACGTGCTCGCCTACGGGTTGCTGTTCGGGGTGCCCGGCCACGTGTGGATGGCCGCGCGTGACCCGGTCGCGCTGGTCGGGATGCGCACCGGGATGGTTCCCGCCACCTGAGCCGCACGGGCCCATCCCGCCTGGTCGCCGGCGCCGGTGGACGCACCGGAGGCCGGCGGGCAGGTCAGTGCCGGTCCCGCGCGATCGCCACAATGATCACCACGGCGACGACGTAGACGAGCAGGACGACGACGAAGGCGACGAGCGACACCAGGCACCAGCGCCGGGCCCGGGCCGACGCCTGCCGGGCCCCGTACTCGTCCCCGGTCTGCAGCCGGTTCTGCGCCAGCACCGCGTAGACGAGCGCGATCGCACCGGTGGGCAGGCAGCACAGCAGCGTCGCGACCAGCGACTGCCACAGGTACGTCCGCACCGGCCGCTCGGCCGCGCCAGGCTCGCCCATCCCCGCACCCGCGGGGAACACCGTCCCCTCGATCGGCTGGGTGTCCGCTGTCGGCTGGGTGTCCGCTGTCGGCTGGGCGTCCGCTGTCGGCTGGGCGCTCTCGCTCGTCGGCACGTCCTCATCAGACGCCCAGGAGCCGCGGGGCGGATCCGCCCAGCGGGACGGCTCGGCGTCGGGGTCGGGCGGCACGGGGGCTCAGCCGGCGAAGGGACCGAGCGTGGAGTAGGCCGAGTCCGAGCTGGCGCCGAACGCGCCCACCACAGCGAGGATGATCGCCAGGACGGTCACCGCGACGCCAACGCCGGCCGACACGATGCACCAGGTCCGGGCCTTCTTCGACGCGTCCAGGGCGCCGTCGATGTCGCCCATGGCGCGACGGCTGTCGACCTTGGTGGCGAAGACGATGGCCACCACGCCGGCGGGCAGGCAGCACAGCACCGTCACGACGATCGACTGCCAGAGATAGTTCGGGATCGGCTGCCCGAACGGCGGCGGCGGGCCGAACCCGCCCGGCGTTCCGTAGCCCTGCGGCGCGCCATAGCCCTGCGGCGCGCCGTAACCCTGGGGCGCCCCGTAGCCCTGGGGGGCACCATAGCCGCCTGGCGGCGGGCCGTAGCCGGGGGCACCACCGTAACCGCCCTGACCCTGTTCGTAGCCGCCCTGACCCTGTTCGTAACCGCCCTGGCCCTGGCCGTAACCGCCCTGGCCCTGGCCGTAACCGCCCTGGCCATGGCCGCCCTGGCCCTGGTCCTGACCGCCCTGGCCGTAGCCGCCGCCCTGGTTGTAGCCGCCCTGGTCCTGACCGTAGCCGCCCTGGGGATATCCGCCCGGCGGGTACTCGGGGGGCTGGGACATGGGGCGCTCCTGCATGTCGGCGTAGCGGATGTTGGTGGAGCTGTCGAGCGGAGCCGATTGTGGCACAACCGGGGCCGGTCAACCCGGCTCCGTCCCAGTCCCACGACACGGGCGGAAACGGGGTGACGCGGGAGTCCCGCCGAGGGCCCCCGAATCTCGGATGAACACCGAAACACACCGACGGAACAAGGGCTACACACAGTTCACAGCCTATCGAGCCGGACAAATCGACCATATGGCCCGACCTGGGACAGCAGGCGGGAATTCGGCCGTGTAATGTCTGGCCATATCTGACCAGGCAGGACGTCGGGACACCGAGGGGGTACCCCGGCATCCGCCCCATGGATCTCTGACCCACACATCTCTGGCCGCTGCGCGACATGGAGGTCAACGGCTTCGATCTCGAAGCGAGGACCCGGGGGGGTTCTGACGCCGACACGCCACGCACGGAGGGATACCGCGGTGAGACACCGAGCGGAGGGCACACCCAGCCCCAGTCCGCCCCGAACCCGCGCCGGCTCGCGGCGTGGGCGCCGTCGCCGTCCGCACCACCCCGCCTGGATCGCCTCGCTCGGCGTGCTGGCCCTGCTGGCCGCCGGGCTCGGCTGGAACCTCGCCCCCAGCGGCCACGACGACGGCGGGTCCGCCACCGTCGAGGCGGCCGCCGTCGGGCTGCACCAGCGCCACCACAAGCCGAAGCCCACCTCCACCGCCCGGCCGCGGCCCGGCGCCACCGCAGGCACGGCCGTCGGCGGCTCACCCTCCCCCAGCGCCAGCCCGATCGGCGTGGGCACCGGCGGGACCGGCGGCGGCATCACGCCGACGCAGCCCGCCACGGCTCCCAAGCCGGCCACGACCACCAAGCCTCCGGCCCCTGCGCCGCCCGCGGCGCCGGTCGTGCCGGCCGGCGGTGGTGGCGGCGCCGTCCCCGGCGGGATGAGCGGCGTCTCGGCCGGCTCGATGACGCAGGTGCGGGCCTGGGAGGCCTTCCGCGGCTCGCCCGTCAACGTGGTGAACACCTTCTCCGACCGGTCGAGCTGGCAGACGATCACCAACCCGTGGATCGGCAGCGGCCCGGAGAAGTTCTCGACCTTCAACGGCACCTGGGTCATCTCACAGCCGTTCTTCCCGAACGGCGGCGGCGACATGAACTCGTGCGCGAACGGCGCCTACTCCAGCCAGTGGGCCAGCTTCGGCCGCTGGCTGGTCAGCAAGGGCCGCCCGGCGAGCATCGTCCGGCTCGCCTGGGAGTTCAACGGCAACTGGTTCCCCTGGTCGGTCTCGAAGACCAACACCACCACCTGGATCAACTGCTTCCGGCAGGTGGTGAGCGCCATCCGCTCGACCGACCCGCAGGCGCGCATCGACTGGGCCCTCAACGCCCACAGCCCCGGCGGCTTCACGGCCTACCCGGGCGACGCCTACGTCGACATCATCGGGATCGACAGCTACGACCAGTGGCCGGCGAGCACCAGCGACGCCGCCTTCAGCCAGCAGTGCAACGCCGACACCGGACTGTGCTCGGTGATCAGGTTCGCCCGGCAGCACGGCAAACAGTTCTCGGTGCCGGAGTGGGGGCTGGTCTCGAAGTCCGACACCGGCGCTGGCCGGGCCGGGGCGGCCGGCGGCGACAACCCGGTCTACATCCGCAACATGTACAACACGTTCAAGGCGAACAGCGACGTGCTGGCCTACGAGACGTACTTCAACGACTCGCAGGCGGGCAACGTCCACTCCTCGCTGGTCAACCCGAACGAGAACCCGAGCGGCGCGGCGACCTACGCCTCCCTCTGGTAGCCGTGGGTCCGACGCCGGTCAGCCGCGGGGTCACAGGCGCCGCGGCCTGGCCGGCGGGCCCGACCGGAGCCAGTCGTCGAGCAGACGCACCAGCCCGGTCGGGTACACCGTCTCCGTCGTCGCCCGCAGGTCGGGCACGCTCCACCAGGCCCAGCCGAGGATGGAGCGCTGCTCGGTCGCCGTCCACGAGGACGGGTCGAGGACGAGCCGGCGCGGCACCCGGGCGACGTAGAACGTCTCGGCCTGCCGGTAGTCCTCGCCCAGGTAGGTGAAGGACGCCCGGCGGGTGGCGACGGGCGGGCCGGGGTCGTCGAGGCGGTAGCCGACCTCCTCGAAGACCTCGCGGACGGCGGCCGCCGCCGGCGTCTCGCCGGGGTCGAGGCCGCCGCCGGGGACGTGCCACCACTGCGGCGCGGCCTCGAGGGTCGGGTCGTGGGAGCGGATGAGCAGGATCGTGTCGGTGGGGTCGACGAGCACGACTCGCGCGGCCCGGCGGGTTCGCGACGGCACGCTGTCGTGTCTACAGGCCGACGGGGGCCTCGCGCAGGCGTTCCACGTCGGCATCGTCGCCACGCAGCTCGACCCGGGCCACCCGCCCGCGGCCGAAGGCGTAGAGCACGATCTCCTCCGGCAGGCCGACGATCTCCACCGCCGGCGGGCCGGAACGCAGGGTGCGCCGCCCGGGGCGGTCGACCCGCTCGGCGACGACTCCGACGCCGGCGCGGCGGAACCCGGCGAACCCGACCAGCCGCAGCGCCGCCCACATCGCGTCGCGGCTGGTGGCATCCAGCTCCCGCGGCTCCCAGCCGGCGCCGGCGCGGCGGACGTCTTCGGCGTGGACGAAGAACTCGATGAGGTTCGTCGCGTCGTCGACCGGGCCGATGCGGCTCGGCTGCCACCAGGGCGGGCCTGACCGGAAGGTCTCGACAAGCTCCGGGTAGGTGTGGGCGCGCATCGTGGCCCGCTCAGCCCGCTCGGTGAGGCCGTGCAGGCAGGGGATCAGCAGGCCGGGCGCGGCCCAGGGCACCCGCTCCCGAGCCACGAGGTGGGCCGCCAGGTCGTGGTTCGTCCAGCCCGCGCAGAGGGTGGGATGGCCCGGGCCCAGCTCGCCGAGCAGTTCGGCCAGCGCCTGGCGCTGCAGGCGGGCGCGGCGGGTCACGGGTTGCGGTCCGGTGGCCATGTCCGCACTCTAGGCGACGCATGGCCGGAAACGTGGCTCGCGCGGCGTCCTACTGCCCGGGCAGGCGGGCGACGGTGATGAAGAAGTCGTCGATGTGGCGGACGACGGCGACGAACCGCTCGAAGTCGACGGGCTTCGTGACGTAGGCGTTGGCGTGCAGGTCGTAGCTGCGCAGCACGTCCTCCTCCGCCTCGGAGGTGGTGAGCACCACCACCGGGATCCGCCGCAGCCGCTCGTCGTTCTTGACCTCGCGCAGCACCTCCCGGCCATCGCGGCGCGGCAGGTTGAGGTCGAGCAGGATCAGGTCGGGGCGCGGTGCCCCGGCGTAGCGGCCCTCGCCGCGCAGGTAGGCGAGCGCCTCCTCGCCGTCGCTGACCACGTTCAGGTGGTTGCGCAGCCTGTGTTCCTCGAACGCCTCCCGGGTCATGAGGACGTCGCCGGGGTCATCCTCGACGAGCAGTACCTCGACCGGGACGATCGGCTCGGTCACGGTGTTCCTCCGGCTGGACTGACGGTGCCGTCCCCGTGGACCAGGGCGGCGGGCTCGGTCATCGGGACGAGCACCGAATGGCGGGGCAGGGTGAACCGGAACGTGGTGCCCGGGCGGGCCTCGGCGTCGAGCCAGATGCGCCCACCGTGGAACTCGACGATCTTCCGGCAGAGCGCCAGCCCGATGCCGGTGCCTTCGTACACCTCGCGGCCGTGCAGGCGCTGGAAGATGACGAAGATCTTTTCAGCATATTCGGGATCGATGCCGATGCCGTTGTCCGCGCAGGAGAACTCCCACTCGTCCGCCCGCTGCTCGACCCCGACGTGCACCGTCGGCAGCGCCTCGCCGCGGAACTTCAGCGCGTTGCCGATGAGGTTCACCAGCAACTGGGTGAGCAGTACCGGATCGCCCCGCACGGTCGGCAGCTCGGCCGCGGTGACCTCGGCCCGCAGGCTCTCGATCCTCATCGACAGGGTCGTGGTGGCCCGGGTGAACAGCTCACCCAGCTCCACCTCGACGAAGCTCTCGCTGGTGCGCCCGACCCGGGAGAAGGCCAGCAGGTCGTTGATGAGCTGCTGCATCCGCTTGGCGCCGTCGACGGCGAAGGCGATGTACTGGGTGCCGCGCTCGTCGAGCTTGTCACCGTAGCGGCGCTCCAGCAGCTGGCAGAAGCTCGCCACCTTGCGCAGCGGCTCCTGCAGGTCGTGCGAGGCGACGTAGGCGAACTGCTCCAGATCCCGGTTGGACTGGCGCAGCACCTCGGCCTGTGCCTCGACCGCGCTGCGCGCCGAGCGGGCGACGCCCAGCTCGCCGATGAGCTGCTGGCGCATCGACTCGACGTCGGCGGCGAGCGCCACGATGTCCGGCGGCCCGGTCGGCTCGACGATGTGATCGAGATGACCGGACGCGACGGTGCGCGCGTTGGCAGCGACCTGCTCGATCGGGCGGGTGACCCAGCTGCGCAGCGCCCAGGCGATCAGCCTCAGCAGGGCGACCAGCGCCGCGGCGGTGATCGCCAGCGCGATGACCAGGAAGCGCAGCGCGCTGTTGACCTCCCGGCGGGCCGTGGCCGCCCGGGCACGCAGCCCGGACTCGAGGTCGGTGGCGGCGGCGCGGACCGCGTCGAAACGGGTCTTGCCGAGCTCGAGCGGGACGGTGCGGGCCGCCGCCGGGCCGCGGGCGCGCACCGCGGTGATCGCCGGGTCGGCGTAGTCGACGTGCCAGGCGCGGATGCGCGCCTCCAGCGCGGCGACCCGGCCCAACAGGTCCGGCTGGTCGGCCAGGCGGCGGCGCAGATCGTCCATACGCGCGCGTTCCACGGTGCGCCCGGTGTTGTACGGCGTGAGGAAGTCCTCGCTGCCCTGCAGCAGGTAGCCGCGCATCCCGGTCTCCTGGTCGACCAGGCTGCCGACGAGCTGGGTGGAACTCAGCAGGGCGGGGGCGAGCACGTCGCTGCGGGTGTGGATGGCGTCGTCGAGGCGCATCAGCGACCACGACACCAGCCCGACGAGGACGAGCATCACCGTCGCCGCCACCGTGTAGGTGACGCCGAGCCGCCGGCGCAGCGGCCAGCCGCCCACCGCCGGGTCGCCGATCCCCATCAGCCGATCCCCATCAGCCGGTTCCCATCAGTCGGCTCCCCATAGCAGCAGGATGAGGGCGACGTCGTCGGTGAGCGGGCCGCCGTTGCGGGCCTCGACGCGGTCGATCAGGTCGTCGAGCAGCGCCTCCGGCCCCGTCTCCGGCCACAGCCGGGCGATCTCCGGCAGCACGCCCTCCCAGCCCAGCGGCTCGCCGCCGGGGCCGTCGCGGCCCTCCAGCAGGCCGTCGGTGGCCAGCAGCAGCGCCCAGCCGGGGCCGAGTTCGACGAGCACCTCCTCGGTCAGATCCTCGTCGAGGATGCCCAGGGCGGGGCCGACGACGCCGCCCGGCAGCGCGGCGAGGCTCGGGTGCAGCAGGGCCGGCGGCGGATGGCCGGCCAGGCGCATGCGGGCGCTCGCCCGGTCGGGCGCGATCGACAGCGCGCAGACGGTGGCGAAGATCTCGTCGTGTTCCCGCTCGCTGACCAGCACCCGCTGGAGATACCCCAGCCGGTCGGCCTCGTCGACCCCGGCGAGCACCAGGGTGCGCCACGCGATGCGCAGGCTGACCCCGAGGGCCGCCTCGTCCGGCCCGTGCCCGCAGACGTCGCCGAGCAGCACGTGCACCGTGCCGTCGGGGGTCGACACCATGTCGTAGAAGTCGCCGCCGAGCAGGGACTGGCGCCGGCCGGGCCGGTAGCGGGCGGCCAGGCGCAGCCGGTCGTCGTCGTAGAGCGGGCGGGGCAGCAGGCCGCGTTCGAGCCGGGCCCGCTCGTGGGCGCGCAGCTCCGACTCGCGCAGGGCCTGGGCGGCCGTGTCGGCCCGCTTGCGCTCGATCGCGTAGCGCACGGCGCGCACCAGGTCACGCCCGTCGACCTGGCCCTTGACCAGATAGTCCTGCGCGCCGGCGGCCACCGCCTGCGCGCCCCGGTACTCGTCGACGAGGCCGGTGAGCACGACGACCGGGGCGCCGGACTCGACCTCCAGCAGCCGCTTCAGGGCGGACAGGCCCTCGCTGTCGGGCAGGCCCAGGTCCAGCAGGACGCAGGCGGTGCCGGCGCTGCCCCGCACCGCCTCGGCCACGGTGCGCACCCGGGTCACCTCGACCGGCGCCGCGGCCTCGTCGAGCAGCTCGGACACCAGGTAGGCATCCGCGTCATCGTCCTCGACGAGGAGAATCGGCCAGACCACCTCTGCCGGCCTGGGCTGGGGCGCACGGACCGCGGCGCTCTCGGTTCGGCTCACATCTCCTCGGCAGTGCACGACGTGCGGGCCATACCGGCCCAACCTGGACCCGAAGCATGGCATGGCGAGGGGCGAACGCGCGCAGCGAAATGGCGGACGGGCTGCCCGGTCCCACGGCTACCCGACCAAGGTCAGCACACTTTCACCCTCAGGTCAGCCCGGCGGAGCGCCGAGCGGGATCATCCGCGGGCGCGGCCCGGCCCGGAGTCTGCCATTCGGGGGCGGGCGAGGTCGGCCGGCCCAGCAGGTACCAGCCCCATAGGCCGGCGGGCGCGGGGGCTCGCACCGGAGCGCCAGCGACCTCGCGGGCATCCATCACATCCAGTGCGTGGTCGAAGGTACCGAGCAGCCGGATGGCGAGCCGGCCGCCGAAGATCCCGCCGTGGCCGAGGTGCGGGTGCGGACGGGTGGGGGCGTGGCGCATGGCGTCGGCGAACCGCTCGTGCAGGCGGGCCCGCTCGGAATCCGAGAGCCGCTCGTCGAGCTCGCGCAGCAGGCCGTCCTCGGCTCGCGCGTGCTCGGCGAGCAGGGCCGCGAGGTCCCGGCGCAGGCTGGCGACGCTGTCCGGCGGATGGTTGAGGTCACCCTGCACGTACTGCTCGATGCCGCGCATCACCGACGAGCAGCGCCGGGCCAGCCGGCCGAGTTCGGCGACCCGCGCCCGGCCGCCGGGCACCGTTCGGGCGAGCTCCGGGTAGACGACGGCCTCCATCGCGCTGAGGTGGGCGGAGATGGCGGCGACCGCGGCGTCGCTGGCGTGCAGGGCCTGCCGTGGATCGCTCGGCGGGGCGTCCGGCGCGCCGGCCGCGTCACCGTGCTCACGGGACAGCTCCACGAGGTGACGGGCGTCCTTGTGCGCCGCGTCCACCAGAGTCGTCAAGGCCTCAACCATGATCACCTCACCGGAATGACACCAGATATCTACGCAGGGTCGCCAACACGGCCAAGGTACGCCTTCGACATCAAGATCGCACTCTGGAATCAGCTACACAGAGTGATGATATCCCGACCAACCGTGCGAGACGTCCGCCGGGATGTCTACCGTGAGAGAGGTTTCGACTACGATTGCCCCCATGGTTGCCAGTAACGTCCCCATGGCCCGGGACCAGGCAGTATTCGCCGCTCGCTCGCGCCTCGCCGGGGCGCGCCGCCGGTTCGTCGGCCACGACCTGCCACCTCTGGGCAGTCTGATCGTCCGTCACCAGGTGACGGTGCCGGACGGGGTCGAGTGGCCCTGGGCCCGGGTGTCCAGCTGGCCGCACCCCGCCCTGTTGCGCGGGCGCAGCCTCACCGACGGCACACACCCGTCACTCGCCCACATCCGGATGGGCCTGCCGCTGCGCATCCACAGCGACGACCTCGTCGACTGGGCGATCATCGACGCGCGCGGCGAGATCGTGACCGGGGCGTGGACCCGCAGGCTGCGCGCGCCCGCCGCGTCTCCCACCTGACCCGCGGGGACCCATCAGCGGGCCGGTCTCCACGGCGGGACGGGCCATTCAGTGGGCGAGGAACCCCTCCACGTCGTCGATGACGAGGCGCTCGTCCTCGACGACGAGGCCGCCGACGTCCGCGAAGCCCTCCGGTCCGGGCGCCGCCAGCACGATCGAGCCGGCGCCGTGGTGGACCGTCAGCCGCCGCCCGAGCGTGACGGCGAGCAGCATCGTCGCCGAGCCGCAGGCCTCGTCCTCGGCCACCCCGTGGCGCGAGCCGAAGGCCCGGGCCCGCACGATGCCCGCCGGCTCGTCCAGCCAGGCCCAGACCTGCTCGAGATCCTCGCCGACCGGGCGGGGCAGGGTGAGAGCGTCGACCGCGGCCGCGTCGGCGAGCTGGCGATGTCTCCAGGGCGGCACGGTGGCCAGCGGCACCCGAACCCAGACCCGGCCCTGGTCCTGCCAGCTCGCCGCGTCCCCGCCGGTGGGGCGCAGCACCGCCGGGTGGCCACCGAGGATGCGCCCGAGCTTCCAGGCAGCGCCGACCAGGGCGTCGCCGGCGGTCGGCAGTTCCCCGCCGGGCGTGTAGACCGCGAGCTCCGCCTGCTCGGCATCGTCCACGAACACCGTGGCCGGCAGGCCGAGACCGTGGGCGATCCGCTCCCGCTCATCAGGCTCGGGAAACCGCTTGCCGGCGTCGAGGACCACGACGAGCAGACTGCCCGCGGCGCCGGTCTCGTCCGTGAACACCCGCAGCCTGCGAACCTCTGTCTCGGTCATCTCACCCTCCCGTCGCCGGCGTTCCCCGCCCACGCTGGCACAGTCGGCGGGCATCCGGGTACATCGCGAGCCGTGGATCACCTCGCGATGCCGGCCAGCGCCTTGCCACCATGAGGCTAGGCCCAGGTCAGGTCAGATCGGGTCAGGCCGGTCGGGCAGCGGGGAAAGAGCGAGGGAAAGAGGCGAGCGTGCGAGACGACGCGACGCACACGCACACGCACACGACGCGGGCGGAGCCACCCGGTGACCGCGCGGCCCCGCCCGGCACGGACCAGGCCGGCACGGACCAGGCCGGCACGGACCAGGCCGGCACGGACCAGCCGGGCGGGAGTCCGCCGGGCGGGAGTCCGCCGCGGCCCGGGCGGGGCGAGGAGCATCCCGTCCTCGACGCCCTGGAACACGCCTCGGCGAACGCGCACCGCCTGGCCGGCGCGCTGAGCCGGCCGGCGGTGTCGCTGGTGCGGGTCGGCCGCAAGCGCCGCCGGCCCCGGGGGGTCGAGATCCCGGCGACCCCGGACGGCCGGGTGATGGCCTGCGGCGTCTACAGCCACGGGCAGCGGGTGACGACGGAGGTCGACCACCGCGACGCGCTGCGCCTGGCCCGGACGGAGCGCGACGGCTTCGCCTGGCTCGGCCTGTTCGAGCCGACCTACGAGCAGCTCGTGGCGGTCGCCGAGGAGTATGGGCTGGACCTGCTCGCCGTGGAGGACGCGGTCACCGGCGGGCAGCGGCCCAAGCTGGAGTACTACGAGAACCACCTGTTCATGGTGCTCAAGACGACGACCTACGTCGCCCACACGGAGGTCACCGGAACCTCGGAGGTCGTCACCACCGGAGAGATCATGATCTTTCTCGGTGAGGACTTCGTCGTGACGGTGCGCCACGGCCAGCATGGCGAGATGACGAAGCTGCGGGGCCGGCTGGAGGCCGCCCCGGAGATGCTGCGGCACGGTCCCACCGCGGTGCTGCACGCGATCTGCGACAGCATCGTGGACGACTACGTGGACACGGTGGAAAAGATCCAGGTCGACATCGACCAGATCGAGGCCGGAGTGTTCCGGCGCGAACGCGCTCCGTCCACGGAAACCGCCTACCAGATGAAACGGGAGCTGCTGGAGCTCAAGCACGCCGTCCAGCCGCTGGCCGGGCCGCTGCGCACGCTCACCTCGGACAGCCCGCGCATGATCGACGTGGCCATGCGGCGGTACTTCCGGGACGTCGCCGACCACCTTGAACAGGTCAGTGAGCGCATCTCGCACTTCGACGAGCTGCTCTCGTCGGTTCTGCAGGCCACCCTGACCCAGCTCACCATCGCGCAGAACGAGGACATGCGCCGGATCAGCGCCTGGGTGGCGATCGCCGCCGTCCCCACCGCCCTGGCAGGAATCTACGGAATGAACTTCGAGCACATGCCGGAACTGCGCCAGACCTGGGGATATCCGGCCGTTCTCACGCTGATGGCCGTGGCCTGCCTGTTTCTCTATCGGGCGTTCAAGCGCAACGGCTGGCTGTAGGACGTGTTCGCCGCCCACACGGGCGGCGCGGGTCCGGTCGCGGGCCGCGGGCAGCCCCACCCGACCCGCGGCAACCGGCCGATCTGTCACACACGGTGATAGGTTGCCGACAGTGCGCCGGACCGGGTGCGAGACGGCCGGCCCGGCGGCATTCACCGCCGCGTCGGCTCGTTGGGTGTGAGTGGCGCGAGATCGGGCAAATGTCCATAGAAACAACATGTTGGGTGCTATAAGCCCTAAAATCGCTGGCGCGGGTAGCCGACCCATAGCTCTTTCTTGCCATGAGTCGACAGTCATGACGTATCCGTACGATGGGTTACACCCGGCCACCTTCGTCAGCTACCGTAACCAACCGTGTCGGAGCAGCCGGGACGCGTGCCTGCCGCTCGGTGTGGTCCCCACCGATCCCCCCACCCGCCAGGGGAGTACATGCCCTCGTCTGACCCCAAGCGGCGAGAGACCGCCACCCTCCCCGACCGGGGCGACCTCATCGCCGAGCTCGCGAGCCGCCTTGAGGACCTCGACACGCTCCTGAGCCGGCTGGAGGACGCCGAGCAGCAGGCCAAGGACGCCAGCGAGCACCTCGTGCGGACCCGGCGCTGGCAGGAGGACACCGTGCGGACCATCCAGGAGGAGCGGGCCCGCATGCGCCAGCGCCAGCACGCACTCGACGAGCTGGCCGACCGCGCCCGCGCCGCCGTCACCGCGCTGCGCCACCACCGGTCGCTGCCCCGCGAGGTCCACGAGCTCGCCGTCGAGCTTCAGGTGCTCGACGCCGCCGGCTTCCTCAGCCGGCGCGCGCGGGGGCGCTGACTCCCGGGCCACCGCGCCCTGCCGGGCCGCCGCAGCCATCCACCCGCCCGCGTCACCTTTCGGCGATCCCTCCGTCACGATCCGCGGCGACCTCGGGCCGGGCCGCCCTTCGCCGAACCCGCCTCCGGCGGCGTCCTGGACGCCCCGAGACGCTGCGGCGGGCCCGCGGCAAGCAATTACTTTCTGTTCTCGAACCGACTCAACCCGAAGCCGCACGACCGGGGTGGCACTCTCGTTCACCCCCTTCTCCGCATCCCTCCCAGGCCCTCGAATGCCCGCCAGAACCGCAGGACAGGAAGGGTTTTTCGGGATGGGGGGCCGATCCGGGACAGCGGTAGCCAGACTGGGAGAGGGCTTCGCGCGGCGGGCACATCAGCGCACACTGGCTGTAGTTGGGAAGGACTAGTGTTTACCCACCCCCTCCAAGTGGACTAGTCTCACGCCGACGTCACGACAACACCGGGCCGAACGCCGAATCCTGCCCCCGGCCCCGGTGTCCCCTCCGAGTCGTCACATGGGGCAGGAGCGGGGGACCCACCTCCACCGGCTGGCACCGATCCGCGGCGCCGGTCTAGGGGTGAAGTCCGAGGCGCGTGAAGGTCACGCCCTCGGACCGGGCAAGCCCAGCCCGAACCCGACAGCTCACTTCGCAGGCGTACGGGAAGGAATACACCGTTGTCCGCGCAAAGCGTGCAGCTCGACGAAGATTCGCGGATCGCAGGTCGCGGCCGTCACCGCGCCCCGTCCACCGCGCCGGTCGCCCGTAGCAGGGCCCGCGCTCGCGCCTTCGCCGCGATGACCACCGGGACCGTCGCGGTCTCCGGGGTGGCCCTGGCCGGCTGCGCCACTGACGTTCACGCCGCCGCCCCCTCGGACGAGTCGACGAACACGGCTCCGGTCACCCTGGCCGCGCAGATCGGTTCGCGCGCCGCCCTGGGTGGCAGCATCGCCGCGGCGGCCGTGAGTGCCCATGGCGGCACCTCCGGCGCGACGCTGGGCATGACGAACGGCGTCGACGCGCCGCCGCTGTCCGGCAAGATCCAGGTTGGTCTGCGGAGCACCACCCCCCAGCAGACCGTTGACGCCAACGAGGCGATCAACGTCGGGTTCTCGCTGTACAACCAGGCGACGAACGAGCCGCTCGCGAACCAGCTCGTCAAGGTCCAGGTGAAGCTCCCCACCGGGTGGGCCACCTTCAAGCACCTGCAGACGGACTCGCGCGGCTACGCCTCCTACACGGCGCGGGTGCTCACCACGACGAGCGTCACCGCCATCTTCGACGGCACCGACGCCCTGCAGTCCGCCCGCTCGTCCAACGACGCCACGCTGACGGTGGCCCCGCAGCCGACCGCCTCGGTCTCGCGGAGCGCCGGCGTGCGGGTCGACACCCCCGAGGTCAACGTCTCGGTGCCGGTGCCGACCAGCTCCATCGGCGAGAAGGCCGTCTACCTGGCCTCGCTGCAGGCGGGCAAGCCCTACGTCTACGGCGCCGAGGGGCCCAGCTCCTTCGACTGCTCCGGCCTCGTCCAGTACATCTACAAGCAGCTCGGCAAGACGGTGCCGCGGACGACGGACGCCCAGTTCGCCGCCTCTACCCGGGTCTCGATGTACAACAAGCAGCCCGGCGACCTGATCTTCCTCGGCACGCCCGGCAACATCTACCACGTCGGCATCTACGCCGGCGACGGCAAGATGTGGGTCGCGCCGCACACCGGTGACGTCGTGAAGCTCCAGAAGATCTACACGACCTCCTACTACGTCGGCCGAGTCCTCTAGGAGCCGTTCCCCGGCGTCCCAGACTCCCGGGTCGCGGCCTCCCCCCTCCGGCCGCGACCACCAGACAGAGTCCGTGCCGCCGGCTCGGCGCCTCGGCGCTCGCCGCCATGCGCTCTGACGCCCGCCACTCCATGTAGGCGTCGCTTCTTCGCCGTGTGGGTCACCATCGCCGCTGACCCGGACGAGTACCGCCCAGGACGAGCATCGGCCGGGCCCTGACACCGCCCGCCTGATCACGGTCCGCCTGGTCCCGCGGGGCGCCTCACGCCGTCCCCGTAGTTCGCCGTGCCCGACCGTGCCTGCCTGACCGTGCCTGCGCCTGACCCCGGCCGAAGTCGCGTCTCCTTCCGGCCGGACGGACGTCAGATCTCCCCCCCATCTGACGTCCGTCCGGCCGGAAGGCCCCCGACCCCGCCGGCCTTCCCTCGGATTCCCCCCCCATCCGCAGCGGAAGGCCGGCGGGCCTTCGGGAGCCACGGCCGCGGGTCCGTCGATGCCGCTACCCCCCTCCCGGCGGCATCGACGGACCCCGTTCTCCGTCATCACGGTGTGCCCAGGTGTGACAGTGCGCCCAGGTGTGACAGGTGCGCCCAGGTCACAGAACCCAGGTGTCACAGGCCAGCCGCTCGGCCCGCCCGGCCCACATCCGTACGGCGCGGGCCTGGACGGGCTGCTGGCGGGCCGTCAGGCGGTGGGCAGGCGGTGCGGTTCGGACGCCTTCCACAGCGCCTCGCTGACCTTCTTGTTCCACTTCGTCTCGGCCACCCGCTCCTGCGGGGCCCGAGCGGGGCAGGGGGACTGCGGCTCCTGGGTGAACTGCCCGACGACGCCGACGGCCGCGAAGACCGGCTTCGCGCCGCCGCAGACGGTCGTCTGGGCGAGCCGGGCGCCTTCACCGACGCCCCAGATGTACACCTGGTTCAGGTCGATCTTGCTCTTCCTGTCGGCGACGAAGCTGACCACGTCCCGGATGTACTGGGCGTCGGGGCTGTCCGGCCCGTCGATGCGCCACAGTCCACCGACCGCCTCCGGATAGGCGACCGCGAAGTCCTCGCTGTTCGCCACGGAGCCCGCGCCGCTGTCATGGTCAAGGTTCTTCGCGGCCGCGTTGTCGTCGTGCAGGATCAGCACGAGCGGGATCGGGTTCTTCGGATGGCCTGGTGCGTGCACGAGCAGCTCCCGCCCCGCCGAGCCGTACTCCTTCGGCATGGTGACCCGCTTGGTCTTGGTGCCACCGTTGTTGCCGATGAACAGATACAGCACGACGATGACCGCCGCGACGATGTACACGGTTCGCTTGTTCTTGCCCCACCAGCCGGCAAGGGGATTCGATGCCACGATCCAACCGAACCACACCGCCCGCCGGGAAACGCCGCAAACGCGTGATCAGATGACGCCCTGGCCGGCCCGTCGTGGGCCGGCGGCGAGGGCGTGGGACATCTGGGCGTGCGGCGTCAGGGCATGGGTCGCAGGGGCGGGCATGGGGCGTCAGGGCGTCAGGGCGTGACCAGCGCGCGGTGGCGGGCCTCGCGTAGCGCCACCGTCTCCGGCGGGCCGTCCAGCGGCCGCAGCGCACTGCCGTGGACGAAGCCGAGTAGCAGGTCGGCGAGGGCCGGGTTCTGCGCCAGCACCGGTCCGTGCAGGTAGGTGCCGATCACCCGGCCGTCGACGATGCCGTCGGTGCCGGGAGCGCCGCCGTGGTCGTCCGCACGGCCGCCGGCCTCCCCCCCGCCGGCGGCGGAGCCGTCTCCGACGCCGCGGCGCACGATGCCGAGCGGAAAGCCGCCCGCGCCGGGCAGCCGCCGGGTGCGCCCGCCGTGGTTCTCGTACCCGAACAGGGTAGGCAGGCCGAGCCGCGGGTCCGGCTCGACGACGATGTCGCCGACGGCGCGCGGGGGCGGCGCGGCGTCGGGCGGGCCGAACGAGCGGCGGGTCTCGATGTCGACGAGGCCGAGGCCCTCGTGGATCCGCCCGCCGGACGGGTAGCTGGTCCCGATCACCTGGTAGCCGGCGCAGACGGCCAGGACGGCCGCGCCGCCGCCGACCGCGCGCAGGATGGCCCGGTTCTGCCGGATGCCGTCGGCGGCGAGCACCTGCGGCGCGTCCTCGCCGCCGCCGAGCAGGTAGATGTCGCACCCGTCGGGCACCGGGGAGCCCGCGGGAACGTTGACCACCTCGGCCGGCAGACCCCGCCAGCGCAGCCGGCGGGCCAGCACGATGGCGTTGCCGCCGTCGCCGTAGGTGCCGAGCAGCTCGGGGTAGATCAGCGCGATCCTGGTCGCCGAGACGCCCCTCACCGGGAGCACCGGACCAGCAGGTCACGGAACGCGGTGTAGTTGGCGACCACGTCGACCACCTTCTCGTTCGCCGCGAGCGCGGCGGCCTCGGCGCTGGGATGCAGGCTGTGCGCCACCTCGGCGTACGCGAGCCGCACGCTCATGTCCTCCTTGCGCTCGCCGGTGACGAGCACCTGGCGGCCGCGCAGCCGTTCGAGCGGAACATCCCAGATCCAGGACGGATCGCGGCCGTCGGCGGTCTGCGAGTTGAAGTCGATGACGACGGGGCGCGGCGGAGCGTCGGCGAGCAGCTCCATCATCTCCACCCAGCCGGCCGGGTTCTTCGCCAGCAGCAGCCGACCCCGCCGGCCCGGCTCGCCGAGGACGACCTCCTGGTAACGGCCCTGGACGTCCCCAAGGCCGGTCATCGCGCCGAGCGACGCCTCGACCTCGACGCCGAACTCGCGGGCGGCCGCCGCCGCCATCGCCGCGTTGCCGAGGTTGACCCGGCCGGGCAGGTCGATGCGGGCGGGGATCGTCCGGCCGTACCAGAGCAGCTCCCGCGGGCCGGTGACGGCGACGATCGGCTCCGGGCGGGCCAGGCCGCACTCGGACCACCAGCCACTCTCGTTGCGGTACAGCAGCTTCGCGCACTGGGGGCAGACCATCGCGTCCGCCGTCCAGTTCTGGCCGGCCGACACCCACACCTGGCGCCGCCAGCCGGCGGCCGCCCAGGCGACCAGCGGATCGTCGACGTTCGCGACGACCGTCGTCTCCGGCAGTTCGCCGCCGAGCTCCCGCCACATCGCGGCGATGCGGCGCGTCTCGTTCGACCGGTCCAGCTGGTCGCGGCTGATGTTGAGCAGCAGCACCACCCGGGGGGTGATCTGCCGGGCGACCTTCGGCAGCCACATCTCGTCGACCTCGAGGGCCGCCGCGGCGTCGAACGGCGGGCGGGACAGCGCGGCCAGCACGCCCGGGGCCATGTTCGCGCCGCCGCTGTTCGAGGTGACCGGGCCGAGGGTGCCCAGCGCCCGGGCGAGCAGCCGGGTCGTCGTCGTCTTGCCGTTCGTGCCGGACACGCAGGCACTGGGCCGGTGGGAACCGACCTCGGCGAGCATCTCCGGGGAGACCCGCAGGGCGAGCTTGCCGCCGATCATCTCCCCCGAACCGCGGCCAAGGCGGCGCGACGCCTCGGCGGCCAGGCGTTCGACGGCGAGCGCGGCCTGGGTCCTGGCGGTGAACCTGCGCGGGAATGATGTCGTCATCGCGCTTTCTACAGTGCCACGAGGGTGGTGGGCTGCGAAGGCCACCCCCGCCTGTCGTTCGGAAACCTCACACTTGCCGCTGTTGCCGGCTTCGGTCGGCCGAGGAGGTGTCCCGCCCCGGACGTCCCCTTTCGCCGTCTCCATCACCGCAGGTGAATGAGGATGACCGTCCGTCCCCGCAGGAGGGGACACCGATAGTCACCTCGCGGCTGCGGCCGCGGGTGTCAACCGGACCTCGGTGGGGGAATCGACTCGGTGGCACGGTAGAACTCACCCGACGGGGTGAACCGGAATTCCCAGGACCGGCGCGCGGGGCGAGAATCACAGGCGGAACAGTCGCAGCGGGCTCGGCGGGGACGCGCCGCCCCGCCTACGGGTCCGCGAGCGGCCCGCGGTCCCGGTCGGCCGGGCACCCGGGGCACGGAAAGGACGTGAGGGCGCACAGTGACCACGAAGGCAGTCGCGATCGCGCGGGAGCACGGCCGCTGGTCCGTGCACGACATCGACCCGGCGGACGCCGAGAACCTCGACGACCTCACCGACGCGATGCGTGACTTCGGAGACGACACCATCGTGGCGTTCCTGGAGGAGGACGACGAGTACCTCGCGGTCGTCCGCCTCGGCGCCGACGATCCCGACACCAAGGTCTTCCTGTCCGACCGCCGGGTCCTCGTGACCTCCGAACTCGCCGAGCGCCTGTTCGCCGACGCCCTGCCGTCGATGGCCGCGTTCACCGAGGACGACGAGGACGACGACGCCTCGGCGCTCACCCAGGCCGCCCCCGTCGGCGACCTGGACCTGCTCGCCGACCTCGGCACGTCCGCCGAGGCGCTGCTGGAGCTGATCAGCGAGGAGGGCATGCTCCCCGCCGACCTGATCAGCGCCCTGAGCGAGCGCGCCGGCGCCGGGGAGATCCTCGACGACGCCCGTGGCTGATCCGCTCCACCACGCCGTGATGGGCACCCGCCAGGACGAGGACGTGTCCACCCGTCCGGGGACGCCCACCCGGGTGAGAACGCACCCCCGTACCAGCGTGCCCGGGAACGGCTCGTGACGGCGACGATCGCGGGGGGTCGCCACGACGCGGCGATGGGGCTGGCGCTCGCCGAGGCACGGTTGGCGCTGGCGCATGGGGACGTGCCCGTCGGGGCGGTCGTCGTCGCCGGCGACGGCACGGTGCTGGGAGCGGGCCACAACGCGCGCGAGCGCGACGGCGACCCGACGGCCCACGCCGAGGTGATCGCGCTGCGGGCGGCGGCACGCGCGGTCGGCGCCTGGCGGCTGGCCGGCGCCACCCTCGTCGTCACGCTCGAACCGTGCACGATGTGCGCGGGCGCGCTCGTGCTGGCCCGGGTCGACCGGCTCGTCTACGGCGCGTTCGACGACAAGGCCGGCGCGGTCGGCTCCCTGTGGGACGTCGTGCGCGACCGCCGTCTCAACCACCGCCCCGAGGTGATCGCCGGCGTCCGCGCCGACGAGTGCGGTGCCCTGCTCGCCTCCTTCTTCGCTGACCGCCGCCCGGACTCCGCCGGCCGGGCGCCGCTCGCCGAGCCGCCGACGCCATCAGAGGGGGGCGGCGAACCGGACGCTCTGGGCGTCCGGTAAGCTCATCCACGGTGGAGTCGCCTAGTGGCCGAGGGCGCACGCCTCGAAAGCGTGTGAGGGGGCAACCCCTCCGTGGGTTCAAATC
The DNA here is from genome assembly GCF_059816245.1 of Frankia sp. RB5. Lineage (NCBI taxonomy): Bacteria > Bacillati > Actinomycetota > Actinomycetes > Frankiales > Frankiaceae > Frankia > Frankia sp. RB5. Next base: position 55,197 of record NZ_JCBATA010000023.1, on the reverse strand, counting down.
CCACCTCCACCGCCCATCCGCCAGGTCCAGGCCTGGCGTTCGCCACCGGTAGACGACGAGCTGGGTCTCGGGCGTCCCCTAGGCCACGCCCTGGGGGCGTGATCTCCACGGCCAACTTCCCGTAAGCCGCATAGCGGGCGTACTTCCCGCAGGCGGGAAGGTGCGTGCAGGGGACAGCGACGCCGTGTCGCGAACACGCGGCTCCCTGTCCGTTCTGCCCCGAATATGCGACACGGGCCGCTGTGAAACTGCCGAGACGCTGTCACGACTCGCCGCGGCCAGGCACTCGAAGGTCACGGCCTGGTACACGCCCGCCCCGCCTGCCCGCCCGCCCGCGGCGGGCGACAGCCCGTCCCACCCCGGGTGGGCGAGACAGCTCCCCCTCGTCAACTTGCGGCGACTACGCAGCGTGAAATAGTCAGCCCGGGCAGTAATTCATTACTGACCATGGTTCCGGTGAACGCACGCCGGAGCCAGCTAGTCGCAGGACTGTCCATCAGTCGCACGACCGATGAGTCGGAGGCAATGGCATGGCGAGGATCGTCATTTTTGGTGCCGCGGGTCAGATCGGACGCCGCATCACTGACGAAGCGATTCGGCGGGGGCACGAGGTCACGGCGGTCGAGGTCGACGCCGCCCGCGTGAAGAAGCTCCCCCGCAAGGCGAACGGCGTCGAGGGTGACGTCACGTCGCGGGACGTCGTCCAGCGGCTGGCACAGGACGCGGACGCCGTCGTCGTCGCCGTGGGTGGTGTCGACCGTCCGGTGCACGCGAACGCGGCCCGGACCCTCGTCGACGTTCTGCCCCGCATCGGCGAGCAGGCCCCGGCCATCGTGCACGTCTCCAGCGGTGGCACGCTGGAGGACGAGAACGGTCAGCGGCTCGTCGACGGCTCCGACTTCCCGGCGGCCGAGCGCAAGGACGCGCTCGACCAGGCGGACGCGCTCGACGTCTACCGCGGGGCCCGCAACGTGCGGTGGGTCGCCATCGCCCCGCCGCCGCGCAACGTCGGCCAGGGCCAGCGCCGCGGCGCCTACCGCACCGGCACCGACCGTCCCGTGGTCGACGCCCAGGGCCAGGTCGGCATCTCGCACGAGGACTTCGCGATCGCGGTCGTCGACGAGATCGAGCGGCCACGCAACCGCAACCGGCGCATCACGGTGGGCAACTGAACCCACGCTGAGTGCCATCCCGTGGCCAATGGCGACCACGGGTGACACGGCGCACCGGCGGCCCCGTCGACGATGCCGGTTTGGTTGACCGGTGCGCCGGCCCGGGTGGCGCGGGTGGACAGGGCAATTCGCCCGTCCGCTCCGCGCCGCCCGGGCCATTCACGTTTTCCGGCCGTTTCCGCGGGCGCCGTCGAGGCCCGCGGAACATCCTTCAGGACTTCAGGACGTCCGTCAGGACATCCTTCAAGGCATCTTTCAAGGCATCCCTCAGGACATCCCTCAGGACATCGTCGTGAGGATCGCCTCGATGTCGCCGGGTGTGGTCCGCGGGTTCACGATGGCGAAACGGGCGACCGTCTCGCCGTCGTGCCGGGTCGGCGGCACGAACGCGAATCCGGCCCGCAGCAGACTGCCGCTCCAGCGGTGATAGTCGACCTCGTCCCAGCCACGCCGGCGGAACACCACGACGGACAGCTGCGGCGGGCGGACGAGTTCCAGGTCGGGACGGGCGGCGATCTGCTCGGCCGCGGACCTGGCGGTGGCCAGGGTCGTCTCCACCGCGTTCGCGTAGGCGTGGGTGCCATGGGTGGCGAGCGAGAACCAGAACGGCAACCCGCGGGCTCGCCGCGACAGCCCGATCGCGTAGTCGGACGGATTCCAGTTCGCCGCCGAATCGAGCACGTCGAGATATCCGGCCCGTTGCGGGCTGTGTGCCGCGCGCGCCACGGCGGGATCTCGGTACACCAGCGCGCACGCGTCGAACGGCGAGAACAGCCACTTGTGCGGGTCGACGATGAACGAGTCGACCTCGGCGATGCCGTCGAACAGCGGGCGTGCCGACGGGGCGGCGAGCGCGGCGAGGCCGTACGCGCCGTCCGCGTGCACCCACAAACCGCGCCCGCGCGCCACCTCGACGATGCCCCGCAGGTCGTCGACGATGCCGAACTGGGTCGTCCCCGCGGTCGCCACCACGGCGAACACACCGTCCGCGAACGCGTTCCCGCCGCAGCCGCCTCCCACGGGCGGGCCGGTCCGGGGTGGCGCCGCCTCTGCCATGGCGTCGAGCGCCGCGGCGAGGCGGGAGCCGGTCAGCCGGCCGTCCACACCGGACGGGACGGCCACGAGGTCGACGTCGAGGACGGATGCGGCCTGGTAGAGCGAGGAGTGCGCCTCCTCGCCGCAGACGAACCGCCACCGCGACGGCTGCGGTGATCCGGCCGCCGCCAGCCGCTCCCGCGCCGCGTGGCGGGCGGCGGCGAGCGCCGACAGGTTCCCGACCGTGCCGCCGGGCACGAACACACCGCCGGCCTCGGCGGGCAGGCCGGCCAGATCCGCCAGCCAGCGCAGCGCCTCGTTCTCGGCGTGTATGGCGCCCGCGCCCTCCATCCAGCTCCCGCCGTAGATGGACGACGCGCCGACCACAAGGTCGAACAACACCGCCGCGCGGGTGGGCGCGGCCGGAATGAACGCGAGATTGCGCGGATGATCGGCGGAGATGCAGGCCCGGGCCAGCACCTCGTCGAAGATCTCCAGCGCGCGGCGACCGCCGATACCCTCCGGCGTGATCGTCGGCCCGGCGCGGGCGGTCAGTTCCGCCGGCGAGGCCGGACCATCGAGGGGAACCGGATCGAACCCGAGCCGCAGCCGGGTAACGTCGAACACCGCCCGCAGCAGATCGGCCGTCTCGGCGTCAAACTGGTGCACGTCGACGGAAACTCGACCGACCAGAGCAGACCCCGGTTCTTACGCCTCCGACCGGCCGCGCTGGCGCTTGAAGAGGAAGCCGCCACCCACGAGCGCAACCAGCAGGATGATCGCACCGACACGCTTCACAACGAACCTCCACGATGAGGACTCACGCTACGCTGAACGGCTGATCCGGGCCCATCCGCCACGTGACGGACAGATACCGCGCGCATCGCCTGACCGGTCGTCCACAACGATACGGCGACCCGGCGGCGATGCCTTCATGCCGTTGGAATCCGAGCATGCCATGAAGGACGCCCGGGTGCGCGACCGGCCCGCCAGAATTACGGGCTCCTCCCCGCTCCAGGGCTCGGACAGGGGCCGTATCCCAGGGCAATCCTCCCCGAATCTGTCGCCTTGACGACGTTTTCGCCCGCCTGCCGGCCGTGGGTGGGCCCCGGGTGTGCCGGGGCCCGCCGAACCATGCCGCACTGTCGTGAGAACAGCGCAGGGCCACCCGGCCACGACGTACCGTCAACCGGCCGGCCGCGATCCCACGGGCGGCGAGGGCGCCGCACCCTCGTGCTCGGCGACGAGGGCCGCCAGGACGTCGGCGTGGCACGGCTCGCCCGGCGGGCACCAGCAGCCCAGCCGGTGGCCGGCGAGCGCCGGCAGCTCCGCCAGCCGCTCCGCCCGGGAGTAGCGCCGGCCGGCCCGGTCGCGGCACTCGTCCGGCCCGTCGCCCGACATCCAGGCGGCGTAGCGGGCGATGGCCCGGTCCCGGCCCATCTCCCGCTGGTCGAACGGGTTGCCCCACCGGGTGGGACGGGCGACCACGACGACGTCGTCGGGCTTGCGCCAGCCGGCCGCCCGGGAGAGTCGGACATGGACACGCGGCGCGGTCATCGCACCCTCCCTCCCCCGCGGGGACACGCCACCGGCCGCCCTGGGCGCGGCCGGCCCCGCCGCGGAGCCACCACGGATGTCCCCGCCACGCGCCGCGGAAACCACCCGTCAACATCCGGATCACCTCAGACATTCACCTTCGGGTAAGCGACACGCCAGCGATGGGACACTGCCCGTTCATCTCACCGAATTCCAGCGCCGGCAACGGCGACACGGAATCCGACAACCCGTATTCCGACGGGAGCGGACCCGGCCGGGCGACGTAGTATCGAAGGGGCGGCGATATGCGTACGCCGCAATATCAGAATGAGTCCGTCCGTAGCCTGCCCGGGGATGGGGAGTGGCCCGCGTCTTCATCAGTCATGCCAGCTCCGACAGCACGTTCGCGGAGCGGATCCACCGCGAGCTGGCCGATCTAGGGCACCAGGCATTCCTGGCCCGGGACATCCGCAAGGGAATCCGGGTCGGCGATCTCTGGAAGGACCGTCTGCATCAGGAACTGCGCGCCGCCGACGCGGTCATCTGCGTACTCACCGACGCCTATAACGCGTCCCCCTGGTGCGCGTACGAGATCGGCATCGCGCACGAGGTCGGCAGTCTGCTGCTGCCGCTGCGCTCCCAGCCGGGAGTCACCTCCCCGCTGCTGGACGACCGGCAGCACGTCGTCGCCGCGGTCGACGACGGCTGGATCGGCGATCTGGACGTCGCGCTGCGCCGGGTCGACGCCTCCGGCGGGCTCGGCTGGGCATGGGAGCGCTCGCCGTTTCCCGGCCTGAGCCCGTTCACCCGGGACATGGCCCGGGTCTTCTACGGCCGTGACGACGAGCTGCGCCGGCTGACCCACCGGCTGCGCGCGCTCAGCGACCGGCGCCTGCTGCTCGTCGTCGGCGGCTCGGGCTGCGGGAAGTCGTCGCTGGTCGGCGCCGGGCTCGCCGCCCGGCTGGGTGGTGAGGCGGGCTGGCTGGTGGCCGAGCCGTTCGTGCCGGGCCGCGACCCCGTCCGCAAGCTGGCGCTGGCGCTCGCGAAGGCGGCCGAGACCGCGGGCGCGCCGTGGGACGCGCCCGACGCGCTGCGGCGGCTGCGCGGGGAACCGAGTTCCCTCGCCACACTCAGCGAACGTCTGCTCGACGCGGTGCCCGGTCCCCCGCGCGACCGGCTGCTGCTCGTCGTCGACCAGGGCGAGGAGCTGTTCACCCGCACCGGGCCCGAGGACCGCTCGCACTTCGCCGCGGTGCTCTCCCGCGGGCTCGACGGTCCCATCCGGGTCGTCATCGCGGTGCGTTCGGAGTTCCAGGACCAGCTGTTCGCCGTGCCCGAGCTGCGCGACGCCCACCTGCACGCGTTCCCGCTGCGCCCGCTCGGGCGCGACATGCTGCACGTCGTGATCACCGAGCCGGCCCGGGTCGCCGGCCTCGCGGTCGATCCGGAGCTGGTCGGCCGGATGGTCGAGGAGACCGCGGACGGGGAGGCACTGCCGCTGCTGGCCTTCACCCTGCATGAGCTGGCCCGCGGCCAGACCCGCGGCGGCCGGCTGTCCGAACGGCGCTACGACGAGCTCGGCGGGGTGCGCGGCGCGCTGGCCCGCCGCGCCGACGCCGTGCTCGACGAGGCGGTCGCCACCTCCCGCCTTCCCCGCGAGGACATCCTCGCGAGCATGACGGAACTCGCCACCCTGGACGAGGCCGGCCGGCGCACCCGCCGCCGCATCGACCTCGACGAACTGTCCTCGGCCGCGCTACGCACCGCCCTCGGGACCTTCGTCGAGCAACGGCTGCTGTCCACGGCGAGCGACAGCGGCAGCTTCGGCGGCACGGCCGTGGGCGTCGTCCACGAGGCGCTGCTGACCGCCTGGCTGCCCCTGGACGCGGCGATCCGCGGGCGGGAGGCGGCGCTGCTGGCAGAGGGCCAGGTCGAGCGGGCGGCCGCCGAATGGGCGCGCGGCGCGGACGGTGCCGGCACCAGCACCGGCACCGGCACCGATGGGCCGGCGAACGGCCAGGTAAACGGCCAGGAGGACCACGCGCTGTGGGGCACCGACCGGCTGCGCGCCGCGACGACCATCCTGTGGGGGTCCCACGACCGGTTCCGGGCCGGCGCCGAGCCGGCCGTCAACCTCAACCGCCTCGGCCGCCAGTTCCTCGCCGCCTGCAACCAGCGGGCCGAGGACCGGGCCCGCCGGGACCGGGCTCGGCGCCGGCGCATCACCATCGGGCTGTCCCTGCTGCTCGCGCTGGCCGTCCTCGGCGGCGTTACGACCTACTGGCAGGCCGACCGGGCCCGGGCCGCGCAGCAGGCCGCCGAGGACGCGCAGCGAGCCGCGATCTCCCGCGCGCTGCTGACGTCCGCCGACGGCGTCCGCGACACCGACCCGACGCTGGCACTGCGCCTGGGCATCGCCGCCGCGGCGATCGGGCCGCACGCGGCGGGCGGCCAGCCGGACCCGGCGAGCCGGGCGAACCTGCTGCAGAGCCTCGCCACCGACCCCGCCGGGCTCGCCAGTCGCGGCGATCCGGTCACCGCCGTGGCCTTCTCCCCACGCTCCGATCTGCTGGCCGCCGGCGGGGCGGACGCGTCGGTCCAGCTATGGACGGTCGTCCGGGGCCAGACCGTCGCGCTCGGCCCGCCGCTCACCGGGCTGCGCGGCCCCGTCGACACGGTCGCGTTCACCGACGGCGGCCGCACCCTGACCGCCACCGACACCGGCGGCCATCGCCAGGCGTGGGACATCGGCACCCGCACACGTCCTCGCCCCCTCGGCATCACCGGCACGTCCAACACCGGCACGTCCAACACCGGCACGTCCAGCACCGGCACGAGTCTCGGCGACCCGCGGGTGGCCCGGGTCGGGCAGCCCGGATCGCCGGTGACGATCGAGGCCGACGGGCGGGACCTGCGCGCCGGCCGCGCCCAGGAGAACGGCCAGTCCGGCGTCATCGACGTCACCGCGGTCGGAGATGACGGCGGCCGCCGGCCGCTCGGTCAGATCCGGACCGACACCGGGTCGGTGCGGGCGTTGGCCTTCTCCCCCGACGGCAGCATCCTGGCCAGCGCCGACTCCGGCGACGGCGTGCGCCTGTGGCACGCGGTACCCGCCGGTGGCGCCTGCCCCGCGGGCGCCGCACCCGCGACCCCGACATCGGTACCGACACCGGGCTCGCCGGCGTCGGAGCCGTCGGCGTCGGACCCGGTGACGTCGGACCCGGTGAGATCGGGCCCGGTGACGTCGGGCGGGATCTGCCCCGTCGGCGAGCCGCTGCGGGGCCATCGCCGCTCGGTGCTGTCCCTGGCGTTCTCCCCGGACGGCACGCTGCTGGCCTCCGGCGCCTATGACGGCAGCATCCGCCTGTGGAGCCTCGATCCGGTCGCGGACTTTCTCACGGGCGGCATCGTCGCGCGGGCCTGCCGGGTCGCCGGCGGCGGCCTCGACGCCTCGTCCTGGCAGTTCTACGTTCGTGGCCTGCCCTTCCAGCGGACGTGCCCGCGGTGATCGGCGATCGGTGCCGCGCGATGCTTCCCGTCGGGCCTGCGCGGGCGGACCATCTTTAACATGGCGTTGACATACGGCGTTCCCGCCCGCTTCGAGATACCGACGGTCATCACCTCCCGGCTGGTCCTGCGCGGCTGGCGGCCCGCGGACCTGCGCCCCTACGCGGCCATGAACGCCGATCCGCAGACCATGCGCTACCTGGACGGACCCATCGGCGCGGCCGCGACGGAACGCCTGATCACGCATCTCATCGGCATGTGGGCGCTACGCGGGCACGGCATGTGGGCGGTGGAGGAACGGGGCAGTGGCGAGTTCCTGGGCCGCGCCGGCGCCTACGTCGGGGAGGGCTGGCCGGGGATCGAGGTGGCCGTGTCGATCCGCCGTGACCACTGGGGGCACGGCCTGGGCACCGAGGCGGTCCGCGCGTCGCTCGCCTTCGGCTTCGAGCGGCTGGGGGTGGACGAGCTGATCACCACCACCCATCGCGACAACGCCGGGATGAACGCGATCGCCCACCGGCTCGGAATGACGTTCCGCGGCGTCGCGGACGTCGGGCCCTGGCGGGCCAGCAACGTCTACGCGATCAGCCGCGCCGAGTGGTACGCCCGCGCCCGGGCGTCCGCACCATCCCTGCCCTCCTTATCCCGCGCCTGGACCGCCACGCTGTCCCCCGGCCGGGCAGCCGCGTCCCCTTCACCGGCCATCCGGGAGCCGCGCCCCTGATCGCCCGGCCCGGCCCGGCCCGCCCAGCCCGGACCCGACCCGACTCGGCTCGGCTCGGCTCAGGTCGTCACGGCCGCTTCCCGCCCGGCGGCGGCGACCGCCCGCCAGAAATCGTCCGGCCCGTCCTGCGGGCCCGTCACCCGGCGGCCGCGCGCATCCAGGTCAGCGCGTTACCAGGGCAGGTTGAGCTCGAACGGGACGTCGGCGAGGCGCCCGGCCCGCTCCTGCAACTCCGCGACGGTCCAGCGGTGGTCGGTCTCGATCCCGTCGATGAGGGCCCAGGGCTGGAACAGCTGGACGCTGCCGCCGTGGACGAAGAACGACCGGCCCCGCAGCGGGCAGTCCGCCGTCGCCAGGTAGGCGACGAACGGCGCGATGTTCGCCGGGTCGTCCGGATCGAAGCCGAACTCGTCCGGCTTCGCCTCGCCGGACAGGCTCTCGGTGAGCCGCGTGCGCGCCGCCGGGGCGATCGCGTTCAGGCGGACGCCGAAACGGTCGAGCTCCAGCTGGGCGATGTGGGTCAGCGAGGCGATGCCCGACTTGGCGGCGCCGTAGTTCGTCTGCCCGAAGTTGCCGAACAGGCCGGACGTCGAGGACGTGTTGATCACCGCGGGCCGCAGCTCGCGGCCGGCCTTCGCCGCGTCCCGCCAGTAGCGGGCGGCCGCGCGCAGCGGCATGAAGTGGCCGCGCAGGTGCACGCGGATGACGGCGTCCCACTCCTCGTCGGACATGTTGACCAGCTGCCGGTCGCGCAGGATGCCGGCGTTGTTGACCAGGACGTGCAGGTCGCCGAACGTGTCCAGCGCGGTCCGCACGAGCCGCTCGGCGCCGTCGGCGTCGGTCACGTCGTCGCCGTTCGCGACCGCCTCGCCGCCGGCCGCGCGGATCTCCTCGACCACCTGCTGGGCCGGGCCGGCGTCGGCGCCCGTGCCGTCGGGGGCGCCACCGAGGTCGTTGACCACGACCCGGGCGCCCTCCTGGGCGAACAGCAGCGCGTGCTCCCGTCCGATCCCGCGACCCGCCCCGGTGATGACGGCGACCCGCCCGTCCAGTGCGCCCATCGCCCGCTCCTCCTCGCCCGATCCCTCCAGCCTCAATAACAGAGCGCTCTCACCGGCCGCAAGGACTGGTCACGGCCGGCGCGGACCGCTGACGGCCTGCCCCATCCGCATCGAATGCGCCTCGACCGGGCTTGTGAATACGATCCGGGCCTACGGAGCAGGCACTTTCCCCACCCCCAGGCGGGGGGCCGGTACCTCGACACCAGCCGGAACACCAGCCGGCGCGCGGGGTGCGTGGGCGGGCGCCGCACGCGCCCCGGTTCGATCTGGAGGACGGACACGTGAGCAAGCAGGTACCCCTCGTCGACTATCTGGTGCTCGACGGTCCCGACGGCTCCGCGCATCTCGCCGCGCAGGAGTGCGTCAGCTGTCAGGCCCACTTCTTCGACCACCGCATCGCCTGCGCGTCCTGCGAGGGCGAGGAGTTCCGCACCGTGGACGTGCCGACCGAGGGCGAGCTGCGCACGTTCACGATCGTCAGCTTCGCGGCTCCCGGTATCGCCGTGCCGTTCGTGGCCGCCGTCGTCGACTGCGGCGGCACCAGCGTGCGCGCCAACATCGTGAACACGCCGCCCGATCCGGAGCACGTGCGCCTCGGGATGAAGGTGCGGCTGGCGCTGACCACGGTGGGCACGGACGCCGCGGGCGTGGAGGCGGTCGGCTTCGGCTTCGAGCCCGTCGCCTGATTCCGCCAGGCAGTCGGTACCCCACCGGATCAGGCACGGTTCAGGCGAGACAGGAGACGTCCATGACGGACAATGTGTGGATCCTCGGTATCCACATGACCAAGTTTGGTAAGCACAAGACGCTCGACACGCTCGACCTCGGCGCCCAGGCCGCCCGCGGCGCGCTGCGCGACGCCGGCCTCACCATGCGTGACGTCGGCGTGCTGGGCGCCGGCAACCTGATCGGCAACGCCGCCGGTTTCGGCCAGGAGCTGCAGAAGCAGATCGGCCAGACGGGCATCCCGGTGTTCAACGTGGCGAACGCCTGTGCCACGGGAGCCACCGCGCTGCGGGTGGCCATCATGGCGATCAAGGCCGGCGAGACCGATGTCGGCATGGCCGTCGGTGTGGAGAAGCTCTCGGGAGCGGGCCTGCTCGGCGGCAACACCCGTGCCGCCGACGCGGACACCTGGACCCCCGAGGGCCGCCAGGGCGCCGTCGCCCCGCTCGACGGCCGCATCGGCACCGAGACGATGCCGGGCGTGTTCGCGCAGGTCGGCATGGAGTACGGCCACCGCTACGGCGGCACCAGCTTCGAGCTGTTCGCGCGGATCTCGGAGAAGAACCACGCCCACTCGACGCTGAACCCGCTGGCCTCGTACCAGAAGCGGTTCACCCTCGACCAGATCATGAACGACGTCATGGTCTCCTACCCGAACACGCGGGCGATGTGCTCCGCGAACTGCGACGGTGGCGCGGCGGCCGTGGTCGTCAGCGAGCGGTACCTGCGCACGCTGTCCCCCGAGCAGCAGCGCCGGGCCGTCAAGATCAGCGCCTCGGTGCTGACCAGCGACCCGTGGCAGGAGGCCTGCCAGGTCCTGCCGGACGTGAACACGCTCACCCGGCGGGCGGCCGAGCAGGCCTACGAGGCCGCCGGCGTCGGCCCGGAGGACCTCGACCTCGTCGAGCTGCACGACTGCTTCGCCACCGCGGAGCTGGTGCACTACGACAACCTCAAGCTGTGCGAGCCGGGCAACGCGGTCGACTTCTTCAACTCCGGTGCCACCTGGCGGGACGGCAGCACGCCCGTCAACGTCTCCGGCGGTCTGGAGTCGAAGGGCCACCCGGTGTCCGCGACCGGAATCGCGAACATCTGGGAGGTCGCCACCCACCTGCGCGGTGAGGCCGGCGACCGCCAGATCGAGGGTGCCCGGGTCGGCCTCGCGCACGTCATCGGCATCGGCAGCGCGTGTGGTGTGCACATCCTGGAGAAGGCCGCGGCCTGACTGCGTCCCGCACCGACACCGGGGGGCGCGGGCCGGCCATCGCCGGCTCCCGCCTCCCGGTGGCCCAGCCTAGGGGAAGAGCAGCCGACCGCCGTCAAGCATGAGCGTGGCGCCGGTCAGGTACCGGAAGTCGTCGCCGACGAGCGCGGCGACGGCGTTCGCGATGTCCGCGGACTCGTCGCCCATCCGGCCGAGCGGCACGGTCTTCAGCATCGCCCGGTACGCCTCGGGATGGGATTCCTGGAACTCGAGGCCCGCGGGGGTGAGCGCCGCCGGGCAGATGACGTTGACCCGGATGTTGTCGCGGCCCCACTCGCGCGCCGCGACCCGGCTCAGGCCGCGGATCGCCTCCTTCGTCATCACGTACGGGCCGAACCCGACGTCGCCGATGATCGCCGTCGACGAGCCGAAGTTCACGACGCAGCCGCCGCCGCGCTGCTTCATCACGGGATGGCAGGCCTGCATCGCGTAGAGCGTGCCGCGCGCCCCACTGCCGAAGTAGAGGTCGAACGTCTCGTCGTCGAGTGCGGTCAGGCGCGCGGGCGGGGCGGTGGCCTGCGCGTTGTTGACGAGGATGTCCACGCCGCCGAACGCGTCGACGGCGACGGCGACGGTCGCGTCGACGTCCGCCCGCCGGGCCACGTCGGCGGCGACCGCGACGGCCCGGGTGCCGCGCGTGGCGAGCTCCGCGACCACCGGGTCGAGCTTGGCCTTCGTACGCCCGTTGATGACGATGTTGGCGCCGCGATCGCCGAGCGCCAGCGCGATGGCTCGCCCGAGGCCCTGGCCAGCGCCGGTGACGATCGCCGTCCGGCCCTGCAGCTGCGTCCCCACCGTGCCTCCGCTCCACCGCCCGAATCGGTCGCCAGGGTGGAAGCTATCGCCGGAGTCGTTCCAGTCGCCAACGATGCCGAATCCCCTCGACAGGGTCCATGCGCTCCTCAGCAGGGTCCATGCGCTCCGAACACCAGGGCATATGTGCGGAACAGTGTCCTTATTGCTGGAGGGTGGTAGCGTCCGAAGGGTGTCGCGGCCCACGGACCCGGGGATCTCCTTCCTGGGTGATGCGGACGATCCGGCGTCCGCCGGGCTGCCGAGCCATCTTCGCTACGGCGGAGGGCCGCGTCTCACGCCTGATCCGCGGCCGTCCTGGGCCCCACTGGCCGCCCTCGGGTGGCGCCCGTCCATGGCCGACGTGCGTCGTGGATTCGCCGCGGTCCCGCCCGGCCGGCCCGCGGCACCGGTCGTAGCCGCCAGCCGGCGCTCGGCCATCGTCCTGCTCGTGCACCCGGGCTCCCCGGTCGCCAGCGGCACCGCAACGGCCGGTGCCGACGCGGCCGGCTCCCCCGCGGACGACGCCGGTGCGGTCGCCTGCCCCGTGGACGGTGGCCGGGCGGACGACGCCCACGTCGTGCTGATCGAGCGGTCGCGGACCGCCGGGACACACCGGGGTGACATCGCGTTCCCGGGCGGCGTCCTGCAGCCCGGGGAGGAGCCGGTCGACGGCGCCCTGCGGGAGGTGTGGGAGGAGATCGGCGTGCCCGCCGCGGACGTGGAGGTCATCGGGTCACTCGACATGGTCGCCACCCAGTCGGGATTCGTGATCGCACCGTTCGTCGGCCTGCTGCCGGCGCGGCCCGCGCTCCTGATCGACCGCGCGGAACTGGAGCGGGCGTTCAGCGTCCCGCTCGCGGATCTGGCGCGTGAGGACGCGCACTGGTACGAGGCACTGATGGGAAACGTGCGCCTGGCGCAGCCGTTCTTCACCGTCGGCGGCGACGCCGTCGGCTGGGGTACCACCGGCTCGCTGCTGGTCAGACTGCTCACGGCCGCCGCGGCCGGACATCGCGCGGCCGGACTTCGCGGGGAGGAATCTTGACCAGGTACGAGGACGACGAGTTCGCCCTGCTGCGGGAGAACGCCGACGAGGCCGGCATCCCCTGGGGTGGGCAGCCGACCGTGCGCCGGGTGTCGACGGATGTCGGCGGCGGCCAGAAGGCCAGCGCGCTGCTGTGGGGCGACGAGCCGCCGAAGGTCGTCTTCCTGCACGGCGGCGCCCAGAACGCGCACACCTGGGACACGGTCATCCTCGCTCTCGGGCTGCCGGCGCTCGCCGTCGACCTGCCCGGTCACGGCCACTCCGACTGGCGCGCCGACCGCGACTACATGGCCTGGCGGGCCGCCGAGGCGGTCGATCCCGTGCTGCGCGCGTGGGCGCCGGCGGCCGACGCGGTGGTCGGCATGTCGCTCGGTGGCCTGACCACGATCCGGCTGACGGCGATCGCCCCCGATCTCGTCCGCCGCGGCGTGATCGTTGATGTGACGCCGTCCGTCGGCCTGCGCCAGCCGTCGATGACCCGGGCCGAGCGCGGCACGACCGCCCTGGTCGAGGGCCCGGCCAGCTTCGCCACCTTCGAGGAGATCGTCAAGCTCACCGCCGCCGCGGCGCCGCATCGCCCGCTGTCGAACATCCGCCGCGGCGTCCTGCACAACACCCGCCGGCGGCCGGACGGCCGCTGGGAGTGGCGCTACGACCGGCTCTCGGGCGGCGACGGGTTCGCCACGCTGTGGGAGGACGTCTCCGCCGCGAAGGTTCCGCTGACACTGGTCCGTGGCGGGGCGTCGATCTTCACCGCCGACGAGGACGCCGAGGAGTTCGTCCGCCGCAGCCCGTCGGCCCAGGTCCACGTCGTCCCCGGCGCCGGCCACTCGGTCCAGAGCGACTCTCCCCTGCCGCTGGCCGCCATCATCCGCGAGGCCCTGGCCCGTTCCTGACCGACCGCCACGCCCGCTCGCGCGTTCCCGCCGGGTCCGGTGCGCGGGCGGGCGCGAGGTCAGGGCGCCGCCTCGGCGCTCGTGATGACGGGCAGCTCATCGACGGCGCGGGAGCGGACCGCCGCCGCGAGCTGCTGCCACACCGACTCGGGCAGCCGTTCCTCCACCTGGTTGCCGGGGCCGTGGCGCAGGTGCACGTGCCCCTCGCGCAGCGCCGCGAGGCCCACGGTCGGGGTCCAGGCCGTCCACTCGTCGCCGAGCCCGCCGCCGAGACGCCCGTCCCGGATCGCGCCGGTCAGGTCCCGCCACAGCGCGGCGCTCAGCCGGATCTCGTTCTCGGTGCCGGCGAACTCGTAGCGCACCAGCACGTCGCCGGCCTGTCTGCCGAAGGCGAGGGCGGGGGCGACGGGGGTGGTCCGCCAGGGCACGGCCGTCTCTCCAGGGGGTCGGGCGACATGGGGCGATAGCTGGTGCGCGGCGGTCAGGTGGGCCGGCCAGGCCCCGCCTACGGGACGGCCCAGCCGAACAACGGACGACACGTGTCCTCCTGGAAATCAATCCATATGAGTCGCGGTCCGGTTACCTTTCCGACAAGCAGAAGTCTGCGGACGCGACCGGGAGAACACCAGACGTGCGCGCGATCTGTGCTGTGCCGTGCTCTGTGCCGCACTACGCCGATCCCGTCGGTCACCCGGGCAAACCGGGAAGGGACAGTGCGGTGGACGAGGACGAGGCCGACGCCACGAAGCTTGGCCGGCGCATCCGACAACTTCGTGGACGGATGAGCCAGGACACACTCAGTCGGCGAATTGGATTTCATCGCACCCGGATTTCCAAGGCCGAGAACGGGGACCTTCCGTCCGCGGACCTGTGCGGCGCCCTCGACGAGTTCTGGCAGACCGGCGGCGAACTCCAGGCCTGGCAGGCGCGGTTGGGCGACAGGCTCGACGACAGGGAGGCGGCCACGAACAGGCGGCAGATGTTCGAGCTCTCCGCGGCGGGGCTGATCGCCGCGGAGACCTACCGGCGGCGGACCCGGATCGGCCCGGACGCGCTGACCCTCGCCGAGCTCGACGACGCGATCGACCAGCACGCGGCCGTGTTCACCACCACCCCGCACGCCGTGCTCGCCCCGCGGGTCTACCGGACGTGGACGTCCGCCGAGGCGCTGCTCGACACCGGCGCCAAGGCACGGGCGCAGGCGAAGCTGACCGCGATCGCCGGCTATTCGGCGTACATGCTCTCCCGCCTCGCGTTCAACCTCGGCGACCACTCCTCGTCGCGGCGCTTCGTCACCCAGGCCAGCGACCACGCCGACCAGATCGACGAACCGGTGCTCGCCGCGTCCGTCGCGGCGATGTCCGCCACGCTGGCGTTCTACGGCGGCCAGCACACCGCGGCCGTCGACGCCGCCCGCCGGGCGCCGGACCATCCGTACACCCGCGCCCGCCTCGCCGCCTACGAGGCGCGGGCGTTGGCCGCGCTCGGGGACCTGGACGGCACCCACGCGGCGCTCACCCGGATGCGGCACGCCACCGTCGAGACGCAGCCCCGTCCCGGCAGCTCGCCGTTCGGCGCCGCGAACGCCGAGTGGTTCAGCGCCGGCCTGCTCGCCCGCTTCGGCCGCGGCCGCGAGGTCGAGCCGATCGCCCGCGACGCCGTCGACGCGTTCGACAGCGGCCGGGCCGTCGGCTTCGAGGACCACGGGCACGCCCTGCTCGTCCTCGCGACCACCCTGCTGTGCCGTGACCAGCCAGAACCCGCCGAGGCGGCGGCGCTCGGCGGGCGCACCCTGGCGCTGCTGACCGCGAGCCCCACCCACAGCCTCGTCAGCCGGGTGGCCCGCCTCGCGGCCGATCTGGCGCCCTACCGCGCGATTCCGGAGGTGACCGACTTCCGCGAACAGCTCACGGCGACGGGTCGGCGGGCTTTGATGGAACGGTGACCCTCGACATCGGCGAGTCGGTTCCCGTCGCCGGGGTGCCTGTCGTGCGCACCAGGCGGCTGGTCCTGCGCGGCTGGGAGGCCCGCGACATTCCCGCGTACACCCGGATGGCCCTGCAATCCGAGATGAGCCGCTACACCGGCTCCCCCGGCAGCGAGTCCGCGGTGTGGAACATGTTCGCCCACCAGATCGGCCACTGGGCGCTGAACGGCTTCGGCATGTGGCTGGCGCATGACCGGGTGACCGGCGAGTTCGTCGGCCGCGCCGGCCTTTACCGCGAGCACGGCTGGCCCGGTCTGGAGGCGGCCTGGACGATATGCCCCGAGCGATGGGGGCAGGGTCTGGCGACGGAGGGCGGCGCCGCCGCCGTCGAATACGCCTTCACCCACGTCGACGCGGACCGCGTCATCTCCATCATCCATCCCGAGAACGCGGCGTCTATCCGCGTCGCCGAGAAACTCGGCCTTTCCTTCGCCGAAGCCACCGTCCGCAACGGAAACCCCCGCCACATCTACGCCCTCACCCGCGCCGACTGGAGCGCGCGGCCCGCCGTCGACGGCGGACCCAGGTGGCGGCGACTCCTCAGCGACGGTTGAGTGCTCCTATAACGGCGCACCTCAGCATCTGACGCGGAAGCGGCCCGCCGCAGTTGCTGTCCTCGCGCGGAACCGACCGCGGCCGGACGATCGGAGTCCCGCCGCGGTCCGGATCCGCCCGAGAGAGGAGAAAAGGTGGCTCTCGTCAAAAGCACGCTGTCCGTTGCCGGTGGGAGTGAGGGTCCGTCGCCCATCACGCTCCTGCGCGATCTCTCGCTCGCCTCCGCCGTTCCGGCGGCGCTGCGGACCGTACTGCGGATCCGGCTCGCCGACGAGATCGGCGACACCCCCGTCCCGATCGACCAGCTGGCGAAGGGCCTTGACGTCGACGCGGCCGTACTGGAGCGGCTGCTGCGCAATCTGCGCAGCTACGGGGTGTTCGAGGAGACCGCGGGCGGCATCGCGCACACGCCCACGTCCCGGCTGCTGCGGGAGGACGATCCGCACAGCCTGCGGAACTGGGTCCTGTGGGTCACCGAGCCGTGGGTCTGGGAGCTCTGGCCGGACCTCGAGGAGGCCGTCCGCACCGGGCGCGGTCATTTCGACGAGCGGTACGGCGCCCCGTTCTTCACGCATCTCCACAGGGAATGGCAGGAGTCGACCGAGGTCTTCAACCGTTCCCAGACCGAACTCAGCCGCATCACCTCGGACGCGATCGCCGAATCGCTGGACCTGAGCGGGGTGAAGACCTTCGCCGATGTCGGCGGCGGCCGGGGGTACACGCTGTCGACGATCCTGGAGCACCATCCGCACCTGCACGGCACGCTGGTCGACCTCCCGGCCGCCGTCGCGAACCCGGATCCGCGGCTGCGCGCCGACGGCGCGCTGGCCGGGCGGTCCCGGGTGGTGGCGGGCAGCTGCCTGGAGGAGATCCCGGTCGAGGCGGACGTCTACCAGTTCAAGAGCATCCTCGAATGGGATGACGAGCTGACGGTGACCGCGCTGCGCAACGCGGTGCGCGCCGGCCGGCCTGGCAGCCGCGTGCTCGTCATCACGAACCTGGTCGACGACAGCCCGGAGATCCGCTACGCGACCGGGATCGACCTGCTGTTCCTGCTCAACACCAACGGCCGCCGGCACACCCGCGCCGGTGTGAGCGCGCTCGTCGAGCGCGCCGGCCTGCGCCTCGAGGGCGTCACCGCGGTCCATCCGCTGCTGCACGTGGTCGAGACCACCATCCCCGGCTGAGCGGACGATGACCGAGGAGGCGCTGATGGCCACCACCGCGGCCCCACCGGACCCCACCCCACCGGACCCCACCGCCCCACCGGACCCCACGGCCGTGCACGCGGCCAACGAGGCGTTCGCCGAGATCCTCTTCTCACCCGAGGGCAGGGCCGACCCGTACTCGCGCTACCGCCGGCTGCGCGAGGCCGTCCCCGTCCATCACAGCGCGATGGGGATCTGGGCGCTCACCCGCTTCGACGACGTCAACGACACGCTGCGCAGCAGGCAGGTCGGCAAGGACGTGCGCCGCTTCATGGCCGGGCGGTTCAGCGGCGACTGGGAACAGCACCCGGCGCTGCGCAAGCTGGCCGCCGCCATGCTGTGGGCGGACCCGCCGGAGCACACCCGGCTGCGCCGGATCGTCAACCGGGTGTTCACCACGAAGCGGGTGGAGGAGCACCGGGCCGCCATCCGGCGCCGCACCGAGGAGCTGATCGCCCCGATCGCCGAGGCCGGCGGCGGCGACATCTGCAACGAACTCTGCTTCCCCCTCCCGCTGGGCGTCGTCGCCGGCCTGATCGGGATCCCGCTGGACGAGGCCCCGATCCTGCGCGAGCCGATCCGCGACTTCCAGCGCACCTTCGAGCTGGGCATGACCGCGACCGAGCTGCGCCGGGCCGACGAGGCGGCGGAGTTCCTCGACGGCTACTACGGGGAGCTGGTCCGGCAGAAGACCCGCCAGCCCGGCGACGATCTGCTGTCCGCGCTGATCGGGGTCCGCGACGGCGACGACAAGCTCAGCTTCGACGAGCTCGTCCAGATGTGCCACATGATCGTGGCCGCGGGCAGCGAGACGACGACGTACTTCCTCACCAACGGCATCCGCCTGTTCGCCGAGCATCCCGACCAGGCCGACCGGGTGCGCGCCGACCCGTCTCTGCTGGACCCGGCGATCGACGAGGTGCTGCGGTACGACCCGCCCGCGCACATGGTCCCCCGCACGACCAGCGAGGCGGTCCGGATCGGCGGCGTCGAGCTGCCCGCCGGCGCGCGGATCATGGCACTGATCGCGGCCGCCAACCGCGACCCGGCGAAGTTCACCGATCCGGACGCCTTCGACGTCACCCGCCGGCAGGGGCCGTCGATCTCGTTCGGCGCGGGCATCCACGTCTGTCCCGGCTGGCGGCTCGCCCGGCTGCAGGCGGAGGTCGTCTTCCCGGTCGTGCTGCACCGCCTGGACGGCCTGGAGATCGCCGCTCCCCTGCGCCACCGTGCCCGGGTCGCCTTCCCCCAGGTCGAGGAACTGCGGGTGCGCTTTCGCGGCTACCGGACGGAAGCCACATGACCACCGGGACCACCGGGACCACCGGGAGCGCCGGGCCCCGGCTGCGGTTCCTGTCCGGGGAGTACCTGGCCGCGCTGGAGAGCCTGGCCTCGGCCAGCCAGCCGAACATGCCGGCGGTGAACGTGCGGCTGCAGTTCCACGCCACCGACACCCCCGAGGGTCGCGTCGACTACTACCTGCTGATCGAGAAGGGCGTCATCGTCCGGGCGGGGCGCGGCGAGCTGGACCGCGCCGACCTCGCGATCACCGCCACCTACCGGGACCTGGTCGACTTCCAGACCGGCGAGCTGCACGCGGCCACCGCGTTCGTGACCGGGCAGTTCGCCGTCGCCGGGGACAAGGCGAAGCTGCTGGAGCTGATGCTCGTGCTGCAGTCCGGCTCCTACCACCGGTTCACCGCCGACCTCTCCGCCAGGACCATCTGGTGACGGCGGCGGTCCCAGGCCCGACGGCGGTCCCAGCCTCGACGGCGGCCGTCCCGGCCAGCGACCTCGACCTGTTCGCCCGCGAGACCCTCGCCGATCCGTACCCCGCCTACGCGCGGCTGCGGGACGCGGGCCCGGTCGTCTGGCTGGAACGCCACCGGGTGTGGGCCTTCGCCCGCCACAGCGCCGTGCGATCCGCCCTGCAGGACCACGAGAGGTTCTACTCCTCGGCCGGCACCGGGTACACCGACCTGCGCGGCGGATCGGCCTGGCGCTCGCGCAGCCAGCTGCAGGAGGCCGATCCGCCGGAGCACACCCGCGCCCGGCAGGTGATCGCCTCGGTGTTCTCCTCGTCGGTGGGCCGCGACCTGCGCGGCGCCACCCAGGCGGCGGCGCGGCGGCTGGTCCGCGACGCCCTCGCCCGCGGCGAGGTCGACGGCGTCGGCGCGCTCGCCCAGGCCCTGCCGCTCACGGTGTTCGCCGACGGGCTCGGCGTGCCCCGGGAGGGGCGCGCGGAGTTCCTGCCCGCGTTCGCCGAGACCGCGTTCAACCTCAACGGCCCTCCGGGCGAGCTGTTCGACCAGGCGATGGGCCGGGCCCGGACCGTCATGCCGTGGATCGACGAGCATCTCTACCCGGAGAAGCTCAGCCCGGACGGCTGGGGCGCCCAGATCCACGAACGGGCCCTGGCCGACGGCTTCACCCGCGAGCAGGCGGCCGTCCTGGTCCGCGGCATCCTGGTCGCGGGGATGGACACCACGACCAAGGGCCTCGCCGCACTGCTGATGTACCTGGCCGCGGACCCGGGGCTGTACGCCGCGCTGCGCGACGATCCCCGGCTCATCCGGGTCGCGCTCGACGAGGCGGTCCGGCTCGAAACCCCGATCCAGATGTTCTTCCGCACCGCCTCCCGCGCCGTCGACGTGGACGGCGTCACCGTCGGCGCGGGGGATCGGGTCGTCCTGCTGTTCGGGGCGGCGGGGCGCGACCCACGCCGCTGGGAGGAGCCCGAGCGCTTCGACCTCACCCGCGGGCCGGCGGGCAGCCTCGCTTTCGGCTTCGGCATCCACGCCTGCCTCGGCCGGGTGTTCGCCTACGGCCAGGCCGAGGCCCTGGTGGGCGCCCTGCAGCGGGCGTCCGCGGCGCTCGCGCCGGCCGGCCCCGCGCGGTGGCGACTGAACAACACGCTGCGCGGGCTCGGCGAACTCCCGCTGCGCCTGACCACCACCGCCTGACGACCACCGCCTGACGACCACGGCCTGACACCAGCACGCTCACGACGGAGAGCCCGAGGGAGACCATCCCTCGGGCTCTCCTGTGCCGTGCTGTTACGAGCCGGGGCGCGATCCCGCCGGTCCCGCGAGGCCGGGCGTGGCGGTGACGTGCCGGCCGGCGTGCGCGAGGGTGGCGCGGCCGTTGCCGCCGAGCGCCTCACGCAGGTGGCGGCGGGCGTCGGCGAGGGTGGACCGTTCGCCGAGCACGGCGCGGGCGGCGGCGGGATCGATCGCGACCGTGTGCGTCGCCGTCACCTCGACCCCGCCGTCCACCTCGGCGAACCGCCACCGTCCGCTGTGGCCCAGCAGCATGCTCGGTGGGACGAGCTGCTTGTAGGCGATGCTCGCGTTCGGCGAGCAGACCCGGACCGAGCAGGTCGTGTGCGCCGACCCGTCGGCGGTGACGGTGTCCATCTCCATGACCTGGATGCCGGGATCCCCCTCGGTCAGGTCGACGCGGGACACGTGCGGGAGCCGCTCGGGCCACAGGTCGGACCTGTACACGAAGTCGTAGACGTCCGGTAGCCGGCCGTCCAGGACCACGGTGTCGGAGAAGGTGTCGATGATCTCGTCGACCGGTTCACCGAGCTCGGCGACGCGCCCGAGGGCGGTCAGTTCCTCGGTGCTGTTGCGGTCGACGGCGGCCCGGATCGTCTCCCGCGCGCCGGGCTCGCTCACCGAGAACGAGTGGTCCAGCACGACCTCGGTCCTGCGGTCGTCGATCGGGCGCAGCGACCAGCCGCCGCCCATGCCGGCGACCGGCGGATTGCTGCGTTCCTGGCGAAAGGTGACGCGTCGCGCGTCGGGGTCCAGCTCGCGGCGCGATATCCAGCTGTGCACCTCGCCGTTGACCAGCGCCCAGAGCTGGAACCGCTCCTCGCGCGGGCCGCGCTGCAGGTGCTCGACGTGCACGCTCGGACCGAAGATCACCGGCCAGAGCGTCACGTCCGCGATCAGCCGGTAGAGGTCGTCCGCCGGCGCGGCGACCACCCGGCTGTGGGTCATCGTGATGTCCATGGCTACGCGGCGATCCGCTCGTTGATCTCGGCGAGCAGTTCGCCGGCGGTGCGCGCCTGGGTGATCACCTCGTCCGGCACGACGACGCCGCGTTCCAGCTTGAGCCGGGTCGCGGTCTCGATGAGGGCGAGCGAGTCGTACCCAAGGTCCTCGAAGGGAACGTTCGAGATGTCGCCGGCCGGCGCCGCCGCGTCGTCACCGCCGGCGCACTCGACGAGAAGGTCCCGCAGCTCGTCGATGGTCATGGTCCTACTCATGGTCAACTTCCCTTCTCGACGGAACGGATGACGACGGCCGCGTTGAATCCCCAGCGGCCGCGGGCCAGGACGAGCGCGGTGTCCACCCGCGTCTGGCGGGCGGTGCCGAGCACCAGGTCGAGGCCGTACTCGGCCGGTACCGACCGGGTGCCGAAGGTCGGCGGGATGACGCCGTCGCGGATGCTCATCAGCGCGCAGACGACGTCGAGCGTCCCGCCTCCGGAGAAGACACGGCCGGTCAGCGACTTCGGCGCGGTGACCGGGACCCCGCCCGCCCCGAACAACTCGCGCAGGGCCAGCGCCTCGGACCGGTCCAGCTCCGGCAGGCCGGCCGCGTCGGCGAACACGACGTCCACCTCGGCCGGTGTGATCCCCGCGTCGGCCAGCGCCAGGCTCGCCGCCCGGCCGAGCCCGGGCGCACGGTCGCTGCCCGGGGCGGGATCGAAGGTGGCGGCGTAGCCGGCGAGCTCGCCGTATGCCCGGGCCCCCCGCGCCCGGGCCGACTCGGTGGCCTCCAGAACGAGGATGGCGCTGCCCTCACCAGGCAGGTAGCCGGCCGCGCGGGTGTCGAAGGGCCGGTAGGCGGTGGCCGGGTCCGGGTCGGCGCTCACCCGCCCGCCGGCCGTCTGGGACAGCGCCCCCCACGGGTCGAAGGCCGAGTCTGCCCCGCCGCCCACGACCACCCGGGTGCCCGCCCGGATGGTGCGCCTGGCCTGGCCCAGCGCGTCCAGGCCGCCGGCCTGCTCGGTGACCAGGGCGCACGACGGGCCGCGCATCCCGTGCCGAATGGAGATCTGGCCGGTGTTCACCGCGTAGAACCAGGCGAACGACTCGTAGACGCTGACGTGCTCCGGTCCCCTGGTCCACAGCTTGCGGAACTCCCGGTGGGTGAACTCGAACCCGCCCGACGCGTTCGCGGTGACGACGCTCATGTCGTAGTCGCGCACCGCCGCGGTGTCGAGGCCGGCGTCCTCGATCGCCCACCCGGCGGCGGTGAGCGCGAGGCGGGTGGAGATGTCGGTCTGGGGCAGCAGCCGGCCCGGCAGGTACTGGGCGGCGTCGAAGTCGCGCACCAGGCCGGCGAGCCGGGCCGGGTACCCGGTGGTGTCGAACCGGTCGAGTTCGCCGATGCCGCTGCGGCCGGACAGCGTCGCGTCCCAGTACCGCTCGGTGCCGAGGCCGTTCGGCGCGATGACGCCCAGGCCGGTGATGACGGTCATGGCCGCTCCCCCTGTCCACGCGGCCGGGTCAGGACCATCGCGCTCTGGAAGCCACCGAATCCGCTCCCGACGGTCACCACGGTGTCGATCCGGTGCTCGCGGGCCTGTTTGGGCACGTAGTCCAGGTCGCATTCCGGGTCCGCGACCTCGAGGTTCGCCGTCGGCGGCACGGTCTGGTGCTCGATGGCCAGCAGGGACGCGGCGATCTCCACCGAGCCGATCGCGCCGAGCGAATGGCCGACCATGGACTTGATCGAGCTGACGGGCGTCTGGTACGCGTGGTCACCGAGGCTGCGGCGGAACGCCGCGGTCTCGTGCCGGTCGTTCTGCTTGGTGCCGGAACCGTGGGCGTTGACGTAGTCGACGGCGGTGGCGTCGAGCCTGGCCTCGTCGAGGGCGGCCCGGATCGCCTCGGCCATCTCGCGGCCGTCGGCCTTGAGCCCGGTCATGTGGTAGGCGTTGCACCGGTTGGCGAATCCGCCGACCTCCGCGTAGATGCGGGCGCCCCGCCGGCGGGCGGCGTCGAGCTCCTCGAGGAGGAACACGGCCGCGCCCTCGGCGAGCACGAAGCCGTTGCGGGTCGCGTCGAACGGGCGGGAGGCGTGGGCGGGGTCGTCGTTGTAGGTGGTGGTGGCCTTGATGGCGTCGAAGCAGGCGACCACGATCGGGGTGATCGGCGTATCCGACGCGCCGGCGAGCATCACGTCCGCGCTGCCCTCGCGGATCAGCGCGACGGCGTGCCCCACCGAGTCCAGGCCCGACGTGCATCCGTCCGACACCATCGCGACCGGGCCCTCGGCGCCGACGGTCCAGGCGATCTCGGCGGGCATGACGCTCGGGATCATGTAGTCGAACATGTGTGGGGACAGCTGGTCCGGCGACATCACCCAGCGCCGGCCCGAGTCGGACAGCACCAGGTACTCCCGCTCGAGGCTGGTGGCCGCGGCCACCGCGCTGCCCAGGCTCACCCCCATCCGGTGCGGGTCCACCGTCGCGAGGTCGAGCCCGCTGTCGGCGACCGCGTCACGCGCGCACACGACGGCGAACTGGGTGGCCCGGTCCATCCGCCGGATCTCCGCGGGGCGCAGGCCCTCCGCCGCCGCGTCGAAGTCCACCTCGGCCGCGACCTGCGACCGGTAGGGGGAGGGATCGAAGAACGAGATCCGCCGGGTGGCGGTCCGGCCGGCGGACAGCAGCTCCCAGAACGCGTCGCGCCCCCGCGCCCGCGGCGCCCGCACCCCCATTCCCGTGATCACAACCCGGCGGTTCACGGCGTGCCGCCACAGTGGTCGGCGTCAACAACGCGCCGGCCCGCCGCCAGAACTCGCGGACATGGACCGGTAAAGAGCAGCCCAGGCATACCGGACATGACCTCCTCTGCCCCTGGAATACATTGGCGGAGGTACCGGACGGGAATCCGTCCTGTACTTCCTTTCGCCAGGGACGCTAAGGTCGCCCTCTCTATCGCCACTCAATCCGTACTCAGGCCCGGCACCCTTCCGCCGGCACGGGTGACTTCGATCAGCTGCTCACGAGAATCTCACGCTGAAGCCGCTTCGCCTCGGCGGAGGGTTCCAGGCCGAGCTCGTCGTCCAGGATGTCGCGCAGGCGGTGGTAGACGGCGAGCGCCTCGCCGCGGCGGCCGGACCGGTGCAGAGCCTGCATCAGCCGCAGGTAGAAGGATTCGTGCAGATGGTGGGTGGACACCAGGGAGCGGAGCTCACCGACGAGTTCCCGGTGGCGGTTGTTCGCCAGATCCGCCTCGACCCGCAACAGGACGGCCTCCAGGCGCTGCTCCTCCAGATAGACCGAGAGCCCCCGGAGAAAGGGACCCGACACGATGTCCGCCGGCACCGGCCCGCGCCACAGGTCGATCGACTGCCGCAGCAGGTCGGCCGCGGAGGCGGTCCGGCCCTCGGCCAGGGCGTCCTTCCCGCAGCGCATCAGGTGCTGGAACTGGAAGACATCCAGGTTGTCCCGCGGCATCTCGAGGAGATAACCACCCGGCCTGGTCACCACGATCTCCGCGCCCCGCGGCCACTCGAAGCTGCGCTCGAACAGCTTCCGCAGCTGGTACACGTAGGTCTGCACGACCGTCTTGACGGTGCTGGGCGGCCCGTCCGGCCAGAGCTCGTCGATGAGCTGCTCGATGGTCACCAGCGAGTTCGCGTTGACGGCGAGCATCGCCAGCACCTGCCGAACCTTGGCCGCTGTGATTCCGAAGGGGGGCGCGCCGGCCGCCGCCGTCACGACATGACTGATTTCGAGTGGACCCAGGACCTTTATCTGCAGACAGGTTGCGATCATCACAGTCTCCCGTGGATTCCGGGCGTCGCGCCGGGCCTTTCCGGGCACAGATACACCACCCTCGACACAGAGCTCGTGCACGCTCCCGCGCGACCCTTGGACCCCTCGACCCATCCCTCGACGATCATGGCTCAGTTCAACATGCAAATAATCAGAATCCGGCAGTCGCCAGCACTCCGATAGCCGTCCGTCAATCGGCGTACGCGGAAAGTCTAACACGAACCCCACGATTTGATTCAACCGTGACTGAGCCCACTGTCAGAACTCCGACAGAAGCCAATGACAAGATAGCGGCCGCGGATCGCCACCGACCGACCGAAGAACGCGCGTCTTCGCAGGTCGTGGCGGGCCACAGGCCAGCCGCGCATACTTCGAGCCGGCCGGTAAATCGACGGCCGACATGGCCGAGATGGCCACCAGGAAATTGCGACGTCAATTATCCGCGAGGTCAGGGCGGGCCGCCGCCTCGCCATTCCACCGCCGAGGCCGCGGGCGACGCCGCGGGGAAGGAGGCGCCGGCCGGAAGGAGACACGGCGGGAGCGCCGTGGGGACGGCGGACGGGACGGCGGGCGGAACAGCGGGCGGGACAGTGGGACGGCGGGATGCGTCGAAGCGGTGATCCCTCGGCGGGAACACGCGCATGCGAGACCGACGGCCAGCGGGTGGAGCTGGTCGCCGATCTCGCGCGTGCCGGGGCTGTCCGGCGCGGCCCCGGCGCGGGGTCGGGCCCGGAACGGATCCGCCGGCGTCCGGCTAGCGGATGTTGTGATTGATGCGGAACAGGTTGTTCGGGTCGTACCTGCTCTTGAGGCCGCGCAGCCGGGTCCAGTCCGCCTGGTCGTACGCGACGCTGACCGCCTGCGGCGTCACGTCCGTGGGGCCGAGGAAGGTCGGAATCCGTCCCCCGGTGAGCACCGGCCCGAGTCCGGTCAGCGCGGCCAGCTGCGCCTGATGGACCGCGCCGGCCTGCTCGGGAGCCGCGAGCGGGTTGCTGAGGAACACCAGGAACCGCGCATCCCGGTGCCCGATGGCGTTGGGGGACGCCGGTCGGCGCCCGAACGCCCCGCCGAGGTGGCGAATCTCGACGAAGCCCGGGGGCAGCGTGGCAGCCGGCCCGACCGCACGCAGCACCGTGGCGACGCCGTCGTCACCCAGATCGCGGGTCAGGCCGCTCTCGCTGATCGTGGCGACGGGGGCGGTGGGCACGCCGTAGATCGTGTCGAGCCGCGCGACCGGCACGGCGGTGACCGTGTCCGACACCGGGCCCAGGGCCCGCAGCGCGGCCAGCTCCGCGTCCGCGTCCGCCGGCGCTCCGACGTGCACCGCCCTGATGATCAGCGCGAGTGTGCCGCGCAGCTCCGGCGGAACCGTGGGGATGTCGGGGTAGCGGACGAACGCCGCGACCGACGTCGTGCGGTCGGACACCGTCGCCGTCCAGCCGACGTAGGCCGCGAACACCCGCTCGGCGGCCGCCGCGGGGAACGTGAGCGCCCCTCCGTAGACGGTCGGCGCCGCCAGCAGGTCGATCTCGAACGAGGTGACGACGCCGAAGTTGCCCATGCCGCCCCGCACCGCCCAGAACAGGTCCGGCTCCTGGGTCGGGCTCAGCCGACGCTGCCGGCCGTCCACGGTGACGAGGTCGATGCCGCGGACCCGGTCGGCGGCGTAGCCGTAGGTCCGGCCGATGATCGACACACCGCCGCCGGTGACATAGCCGGTGGCCCCGACGTTCGACGTCGTCCCGGCCGGGGGAAGCAGGCCCGCGGGAGCCGACGCGGCGATCACGTCCCGCCAGCGCGCTCCGCCGTCGACGCGGGCGACGCGCCGGCCGGTGTCGATCCCGACGCCCGCGAGCCTGCGCATGTTGATCAGCAGCGCGTCGTCCGCGGGGACACTGATGCCGTGCCCCGTCGCCTGCACCGCGATCGGCCAGCCGAGCCCCGCCCCGACGCGGACGGCCGCGGCCACGTCCCGCGCCGACTCGGCGAGCACGATGGCCTTCGGGCGCTGCTGGACCAGCGTGTTGAAACCGGCGCGCTCGGCGTCGTAGCCGGGATCGCCGGGCAGCAGCACCGTCGACCCGAGCGCGCCGCGCAGCGCGTCCGACGCCGTCGCGGCCTCGGCGACCCCGGTCCCGAGATCGAGCCCGACCCCGGCCGCGAGCGCCGCCGTTCCCAGACCGACGGCCTTCAGTGCCGCCCGCCTGCTCAACAGTGTGTCCAACGCACGATCCTTCCCCACGCACAGCCGAATCGGACGGTCACGACGTCACGACGTCACGCGCGCCGCCAGTCCATGACCACATGCCGGGTCGAGTCGGGAAGGCGGTTTCGCAACGTCAACAGGCCGTTGGTCAGCCGGGCGCCGCGAACCTGCTCCGTGTTGACCACACGGCGATGGGACCCGATGACCACCTGATGGACGACCGCGTCCTTCTCCACCCGCCACCGGCCGGAATACCCCAGGTAACTCTCGACGGATCCCAGGTAGGGTGCCGGCGCGTCGCCGGACCAGCTGTCGGTCCGCATCAGACTGGCCGCCATGAAACCGCTGGGATGGTAGATGAGCAGGCCGTCCGCGCCCGCGCCCAGCGGACCCTCGTCGGTGGAACCGTCCTCGTTGAGGTAGCAGTGCGACACCAGCCGCCATGCTCCGACGAGGTCCCTCTCCATCAGCATCCGCGCTCCCGGCACCGAAGATCCTGAGTTCTCGCGTCGATTCCCGGTCCGGATGTCGGCCGGGCGGCGCCGGTCAGTAGTTCCCGAGTCCTCCGCACACGTTCAGCGCCTGTGCCGTGACCGCGGCGGCCCCCGGCGACAGCAGGTACTGGACCATCGCCGCCACCTCGTGCGGCTCGACGTACCGCCCGATGGGCACGCGGGCCTCGATGCGGGACTTCGTCTCGTCCTCGTCGACGCCCCAGATGTCGGCGTAGTGCTCCCGCACCCGCTCGGCCATCGGCGTCTCGACGAAACCGGGGCAGACGGCGTTGACCGTGATTCTGGTCCTGGCCAGCTCAAGCCCCAGCGCCTTCGTGAAGCCGACGACGCCGTGCTTGGAGGCGGAATAGGGCGAGGCGTGGATGACGCCCTGCTTGCCGCCGGTCGAGGCGATGCTGATGATGCGGCCGCGGCCGCGCTCGAGCATCCCGCCGGCGACGAGCACCTCCTTGGTCATCCGGAAGACGCTGGTGAGATTCGTGTCGACGACGTCGCACCACAGCTCGTCGGAGATGTCGGGCAGATGCCCACCGCCAGGGCGGCCGGCGTTGTTCACCAGGACGTCGATGGTGCCGAAGCGGTCAAGAACCCGCCGGACGAGTTCTCCGATCTCCGCCGGGGAACGGACGTCGCAGCGGTACCCGTCGACCTCGTGGCCCCGCGCACCCAGCTCCTTGACGGTCGTGGCCACGGATTCCGGCGTGCGCGCGCACAGGAAGACCCGCATGCCGTCCGCGGCCAGGGTTCTCGCGATCTCCAGCCCGATGCCGCTGGTGGCACCGGTGACGAGGGCGACCTGCTCGGAGCGCTCGGCCATGACCGTCCGCCTTCCTCCATGTCGTGGCGCGTCGTGGTGGGACGCTGCCAAAGGGTGTTAAAGGATCACTCAAGCGGCGCGGGCTCAGGCATGACAGGCGGGCATCCCGCCGTGCAGCCGCGTCATGTCGGCGAGCAGCTGGTCGAGGTCGGCGGGCTCGGCGCCGAGGTCGACGTAGGCGCGGTGCAGGTTGGGTGCCAGCCGCTCCGAGTCGATCAGCCCGGCGAACTCCCCGAGGTCGGCGTCCCGCGCGGCCTGCAGCGGGGTCAGACCAGCCGCGATCCCCGCCCGCGCGAGCTCCGTCAGCCAGCCGAGGTAGCGCTCGGTCTGGTCGAACAGCTCCGGCCCCCCGACCGGGCCATGCCCGGGCACGACCGTCGCCGCGTCGAACTCCCGCAGGCGCCCCAGCGCGGCCCGCAGCCCGCTGATCGATCCGGTGAGGACGAACGGGGTCACGCCGGACAGGACGAGGTCCCCGGCGAACAGCACGCGCCGCCCTGGCAGCCACACGACGGTGTCGCTGGCGCTGTGCGCCGAGGCGAACGAGTGCAGCTCGATGTCATGCCCGCCCAGGCGGGCCGCGATCGGGTCGCGAAACGTCGCCTGCGGCAGGACGACCTCGATCTTCCCCCACTCGACGTCCGGCCACAGCGTGGTCAGGTGCAGGCCGGCCCGCTCCGCCTCCGCCCGCGTGCCCTCGTGCCCCACCACCAGCGCCTCGGGGAAGACGCCGTTGCCGAACGTGTGATCCCCGTGCGCGTGGGTGTTGACCACCACCCTGGGTATCGCGCCTGCCGCCGTCACGGCGAGCTCGCGCAGCCGACTCGCCCGCGCCTCGGTGGCGGCGGTGTCGACGAGGACGGCCGTGCCCCCGCCGACGAGCAGGCCCGCGTTGTTCAGGCACCAGCCGCCGTCGGGCTGCAGGAACGCGTGAACTCCGTCGGCCAGCTCGCACAGCCTCACCGGGCCGGTGAAAGTCGACATGCGGTGACTGTCACGACCGGCGGTCGAGAAGCACTCAAGAAGTGCTCGGGCCGGCCCTCGGGGCGCGCTTGACCGGCGCTTGAGCCGCCCGGCCGACACTGCCTCGGAATCCCGCCGGATCCCTGTTCCGTTCCGGATCCCTCTGGATCCCCCCGAATCCTTCCGAGCTGTGGAGGCACCGATGACCACCGCGTCCGCCGGACTCGACCTCGCCACCGTCTACCCGCGGGTCCAGCAGTTCTACGCCGCCCAGATGCAGCGGCTGGATTCCCGCGACATCGTGGGTTATGCCGGGACCTTCTCGGACGACGCCGAGTTCGCGCACACCCCCGGCCGCCCGCCGTCGCGGACCCGGGCCGGCATCATCGAGGACCTCACCGACTTCCACCGGAAGTTCTCCGACGACCCGATGCAGCGCCGGCACCTGGTGACAATGATCAATCTGGAGCCGCTGGACGACGGGCGCCTGCGGTCGACCGCCTACTGCCTGGTCGTGAAGGTCCGGCCGGGGCAGGAACCCGTGTTCGTCAGCTGCACGATGCACGACATCCTGGTGGAGCTGGACGGCGAACTGCTGAACGCGTCCCGGCACGTCTCCTACGACTGACGTTCTCCGTCGGCAGAGCATTCTCCGTCGGCAGAGCGTTCTCCGTCGGCAGAGCGTTCTCCTACGGGTGGGCTGGCGCCGAGCGGGCCGGGTCGGCTCGGATCCCGTTCAGGACGAGGTCGAGATGCCGGCGCCAGTCCGAGTTCCGGCTGGGCCGGAAGTACATGGTGGACATGATCCCGCAGGCGAGGACGGGAAAGTCCGAGAAGGTGAAGTCGGCGCGCAGGTGACCCGCGGCGACGGCCCGGGCGATGATACGCGTGACGATCTCCGCGAACTCGGCCTTCTGTTGTTCGGCGCCGTCCCACTGGAGCCCGGTGGATCCGAGCAGGGCGAGCTGGAAGGCGGAATCACCGTCGGCCGTCTCGAGATAGCGGTGCAGGACCGTTTCGAAGGCGACGCCGGGATCGGCGATGCTCTCGGCCTCACGGGCGAGCACGCTCATGTTCTGGAAGCGTTCCCGGACGACCGCGACGAGCAGATCTTTTTTGCTCGGAAAATGCCGGTACAGCGTGCCCATGCCGAGCCCGCTGTGCGCGGCGATCTCCTCCATCTGGACGGCATTGCCCTGCCGGGCGAAGAGCTCACCGGCGCTGGCGAGGATGCGCTCGCGGTTGCGGCGGGCGTCCGCGCGCAGGGGACGTTCGGCCTCGGCCATGTCAACCCCTCTCGCGTCACCCACGGAACATCAGGAAGTCTAGTTCCGATCACCATTGGAGTCGTCCGCGCGTAGCACCGTGAGCTGGGCGGATCGTGCCAGCGGTACGCCGGGCCGGACCTGCCGGGACGGCCCGGCCCGGTGCACCGCCTCGTCACGTGCGCGGCGTCGTCAGGGTGCCTGGACGACCGCCGTCGACCAGGTGAAGCCCGATCCGCAGCCGAGGATGACGGCGTACTCCCCGGGTTCGAGCATCTTCTGCTCGACGATGTCGGCCATGTTCGCCACCATGTCGCCGGCGCCGAGATGCCCGGTACGGGTGCCGAGCTGCACCGTCCTGGCCAGCAGCTGCTCGCCCAGGGCCCGGTCGTACATGACGTGCAGCAGCCGAGGGCCCAGGCGC
Source organism: Frankia sp. RB5 (assembly GCF_059816245.1). Classification (NCBI taxonomy): domain Bacteria; kingdom Bacillati; phylum Actinomycetota; class Actinomycetes; order Frankiales; family Frankiaceae; genus Frankia; species Frankia sp. RB5. The sequence continues at coordinate 23,693 of NZ_JCBATA010000023.1, read as the reverse complement.
GGCGTCACGATCATCTTCAGGCGGGGATCGTCCGCGTCGAGCTCGGCCTGCGCCAGCGCCGTGCGCAGCGAGGTGCCGACCCGGTCGCGGGCCGTCGCGGCCAGGCTCTCCTTGCCGTGCGCGGCGTAGAACTCCCTGCGCGCCTGCGCGGACGACAGGACCTCCTTGCCCTCCATCGGCGCGGTGGTGAACGGCGCGTCACCGCGGTTCAGGGCCTCGAGCCAGCCGGCGCTCGCGTGCGTCAGGGAGAGCAGGCGCAGCTCGTCGGGCCCGCCGTCGCGGCGGTGGAGCAGGGCGGCCGTCGCACCGTCGCCGTAGGCGATGTCGGTGTGCATCCGCCAGCGGTCCCACACCGGCGCCACGAACCTGTCGGCGGTGGTCACCAGGGCCGCGGTGAGGTCGGGATTCGCCAGCAGGCCGCTGGCCGCGAAGTAGAGCGCGGAGGTGCCGCCGTTGCACAGCTCGTGCATGCCGGTGGGCAGGGCGTCGGGCGGCAGGTCCAGCTCGCTGGCCACGTAGTGCGCGGGCGACCAGACCTCCTGGCCCTGGTGGTAGACCCAGGCGTGCACCAGGATGCCGACGGACGCCGGATCGCAGCCCGCCCGGCCCAGCACCTTCCGCCCGGCGAGCACGGCCATCTGGGGTGCGGCGAGATCGGCCGTGACCGGCACGTCGGTGACGCCGAGCAGCTCGACCGCCCCGGCATCGAGCCGGCCGCCGTCGACCTCCGCCTTGATGGACTCCGTCGTCTCGGGGAGCCAGGTACTGACCGCCCTGATCCCGAGATCGGCTCCAAACTTCATTTTTCTCGTCCTCCCGCGGATGATCGGTGCACGAGCGGGCCGCCGATTCCCATGACGGTGGATTGTGTGCGAACGGCGCCAGAAAGGCTCCCCGGAGGGGCGGCGGCACGACAGCGCCATCGTACGGTGCCGCAGCCCTCCGGCCGGTGTTCGAATCAGGAAAGAACCGCGGGCTTGAGCACTTCTTGAGCCCACTGACGGAAGGTCGTGGGCGTGGTCGCCTCGGCTGTACGCGGCTCGGCATTGTAGAGACCGCCGTCAATGGCGGTCAGCAGATCGACAAGCCACTGGGCGGCGGCCTCGGTCTGGCCGTTCTGTATCAGGCTGGCCTTGTACGCGTCCGGCGGCACCTGCTGGTACCGGATAGGCCGCTCGAGAACCTCGGAGAGAATCCGTGCCTCGTCATTGTAGGAAAGGTCCTCCGGCCCGAGGACGGCCTGATAGTCCTGACCGCTCCAGGAGCTGTCCAGCAGCAGCCGCGCGGCGACGGCGGCGATGTCCCGGGTCGAACAGGTCGGGAGCTTGAGGTCGCCGTTGATGGGGTAGAAGAACATTCCCTGGTGCTTGAGCGGCGCGACCTGCCAGAGCAGGTTCTCCATGAACGCCGGCATCCGCAGCGTGCGGTAGCTGACCCCCGTCTTGTCGATCAGCTCGCCGACGGCCCGCCCCATCGTGTCCGTGTCCGCCGTCTCCTGGTGGCCGAGACCGCCGATGTTGACCAGGCGCCGCACCCCGTGCCTGGTGATGGCCGCGGACAGCGGCCCGGCGAACTCGGCCGCGCGCCGCACGGGATCGGTGGCGGTGGGGTCGGGCGGCAGCAGCCAGAACACCGACTCGGCGCCTGTCAGCGCCTTGTCCATGACGTCGGCGTCGGACAGCGACCCCTGGATGACCTCGACCTTGCCCTGCGCCTCGGGGACGAGCCGCGCGGGGTCGCGTACGACCACCCGGGGGGTCACCCCGCTGCCGAGGAGGTTGAGCAGGAGCTGGCGGCCGATCTGCCCGGTGGGGGTGCAGACAACGATCATTGACTCTCCCAGCAAAAGGAATCGGAACTACTCTTCCAGGTTACGAAGATAGAACCGCGATTCCGGTTGTCAAGAGGTCGGTTCGAGGCCCCAGGTCAGCCCGTCAGGACGTCCGTCAGCGCCTCACGCAGGACGTCGCGCAGGCGGGTGACGTTGCCGAGCAGCAGGTGGCCGCCGTGCGGCAGGACCAGCAGCTCGCCGCGCGGCAGCCGGTCGACGACAGCCGCGGCCTCGGCGGGCGTGGGCAGCGGCGAGTCCTCGGCGGTGAGGACGAGGGTCGGGACGTCGACGTCCTCCCACGGCAGCCGGTCACGGAGCATCTCGGGCGCGCTCACATAGGTGTCGAACAGGATGGGCGTCCCGCCGCGGCCGCACCGGCAGCAGCGTCGACATGATCTGCGCGCCGAAACCGCCTCATCACGCCCAATCCCCTGCCCCCGGACCGTCCCCAGGGGCTGTCTCCTACCCAGCGCCGCACCTCGGGCTGCCGGGCAGGACCGGCCGGCGAGATCCTGGTCAGGCTGGTTCCCAGCGCCATCCGTTGTTGTCCCGGCAGACGATCGCCTCGCCGCTGGCGGTAACTCCACGCGCCCCGTGATCCGAGGCCCGGCAGTACTGCCCCGGCTTGTAGCAGCCACCGCTGTTGGTCCGCGGACTGCAGCTGGCGGCGGCAGACGTAGCCGGCTCCGGGTTGTTCGCGGGCGGAGCGTCGTTCGCCGGCGAGGTATTCGACGGTGCCGGGTTGTTCGCCGGTGCGGCGGCCGCGGGCGGAGCCGCGGGCGCGCGGGTCGCCGCGGCGGGCGGAACCGCGCGCGTCGCGGGACGAGCCGCTGGAGCGGGTGCGTGGGTCGCCGCCTGCTGTTGCGTCGCCGCCGGCTCCGCAGCGGCGCCGAGCGCGGGCGCGACGGCCGCGGGGGCCGTCGTCGCCGCCGATGGCGGCAGCGGGCTCACCGACGGCGGCGGGCTGACGGTCGTCGAACGGGCCGGATCGGCCGACACGGGAACAGTGGCCTGGGCCGTCGGCGACGGCGCGGCCGCGCTGGTCAGTGTGGTGGCCGTCGGCGTGTTGGCGGCCGGCAGAAGCGCCGCGACGCCGATGATGAGCGCGAGGTACAGGACCACCCCGAAGGCGATCTTCAGTCCCGTGAGCGGCCCGACGACGGCGCGCACCCGTCGGTCCAGGCCGGCCATCACCCGGTCATAGCCTGAGCGTTGGTGCGGCGGCGGTGCCATGAATGTCCCCCTCGTCCCCGTAGGGCATCGGAGGCTACTGACGAGGCACCAGCGGACAGTTGGGGGTCAGAAATCCAGCCGAACGCGGTTACTCAGTGAGATGAGACAACGTGGCCAGAATGCCTCGGCCGAGGCCGGACGACTTCACGCGAAGAAATGACCAGCTCGAGTGGACCCACCCGCCAGCACCACGAGGGCCACCTCTCCATGATGGCGTGCCTGGCGCTTTCCCTACCAGCCCGGCGTTCGATCAGGTCTGGAGGAAGCGGGTGCCGGTCGCGGAGAGGAGGAATGCTCGGCCGCGGCCTGGGCCGCTCGGCGGATACGCGAAGTACCGGCCGCTGACGGGATCGGATTCGCCGGGTTCCGGTTCCAGCACCAGGCGCGTGGGCGCCGACTTGAGCCGGCTCGCGGTCCCGGAGTAGTCGGCGGTGCGCAGTTCGCCGATGCGGGCGGTCGCGACCAGGCGGACGCGGGGGTGACGGTCCTTCAGAAAATCGTTGAGGGTGTCGCCGAGCCGGGTCACATCGTCGATGAGCAGCAGCGTGGGCCGGCCCTCGCCGGCGGCCCGCTCGGCGAGGGTCGCCGCCGCGCCGAGGTCGCGTACCCGGTCCGCGGCCGGGCAGGTGGCGAGCGGCGAGTCGACGGGAGCCGCGGCGTAGATCGCCACCGCGTCACCGAGACCGGCCCGGGTGAGTTCCGCGAGCCGGCGCAGCAGCATGCTCTTGCCGCAGCGGGGCGGACCGTAGATCAGCGCCGGGCTGGCCTCCGCCAGGTCGAGGCAGGCCGGCACGACCAGCCCACCGTGCAGGGTGAGGCCCACCGGGATGGACAGCACGTCGCCGTCCAGGCGGGCGTCCCCGTCCGCGGTGAGCTCCGCGGGGTCGACCGTCGCAGGCAAGGCACGGACGCGCCGCGGCAGGAATCCGGCGTCTGCGCCGGTGCCGCTACCGGCGCCGCTACCGCTACCCGCGTCGCTGCTGCTATCCGCGTCGGTGCCGCTGCCGGCGACGGCGACGGCGCTGTTCGCCCAGGCCTCCGGCTGGGACGGTGACAGGATGGGACCCGGTTGGGCGACCTGGACCTCCATCAGCAGCTCGTTGCCGGTGGTCCACAGGCCGCGGCCCGGCTCACCGCTCGGGATCGCACGTCGTTCGATGGTGAGGTCGCCGTAGGCGTTGCGATCCGCGAGGCGCAGCACGAGCCGCTGCGGCGCGCGGGCGGCCACCTCGGCGCGCACCCGGGTGCCGGCGATCGACGCGGCCACGGCCACCTTCGACGCGGGCCCGGCGCCGATCACCGTGGCGAAGTCCTCGAGCAGCGCCATGCCCTGCTTGGAGCTGACGGCCTCGTGCGTGCTCATGAAGCCGCCCAGGTTGTCGATCAGCAGGATCGACTGGGCCTCTGCGTCCCGAGCCGCCGCGTCCATCGCTCCCAGCCGCGCGATCCGGGCCCGCAGGAACGCCAGCAGGTTCGCCTGCCGCTCCAGCTCGTCGCCGAGGATGACGTTGCCGGCGCAGTGCGGCAGCGCGCCGAGCGCCCGCAGGTCACCGCCGGCGAAGTCCAGCACGTACAGGTGCAGCCCGGTCGGCGGCAGCGACGCGGTCAGGCTGGTGGCGAGCACGGTCAGCGCGGTGCTGGCGCCGGCACCCGGGGCGCCGAAGACGAGCAGGTTGCCCGCGTCGAGATGCCAGGCGACGGCGGGTTGGCGGGCGTGCTCGGACTCGTCGGGACGGTCACCGCGGGCGAAGTAGGCCGCGAGCCCGGCGGGACGGCCCGGGATCATCTCGCCGGCCCGGGCCTGGGCCACGACCTCGGCCAGCGTCAGCGACGCGGGAAGCGCGGGCGGCCAGACGTCGGCGACCGGCCGCACCTGGCGCCAGTCCAGCGCCGACCGGTAGGCCCGCTGGACGCCCACGATCAGCGCACTCAGCTCCGTCCCCTCGGTTCGCCCGGCCCCCTCGGCCCGCACCCCGGCCTCGCCGTCCCTGACACCCGTGTCGCCGGCGCCGGTTCCATCGGTGATGGGCACCCAGGCCGCGGGGCCGACACCGCCGGGGCCGACACCGCCTGAGCCGACACCGTCGGAGCCCGTGCCGCCCGGGCCGGTGCCGCCCGTCTCCCACCATGGCTCGTCCAGCTCGGTGACACCGGCCGGGTCGATACTGCGCGGCCTCGACAGCTCGACACCCGCGGGGGCGATGGCGTCTGCGCTGGACGAGGCGGTCCGCGGGGCGGCGTCGGCGTCGGCGTCGGGAAGCAGCGTGAACGGGGTGAGGCGGACCGCGTCGTCCTCGGCGGCCTCGACGGGGCCGGACGGGTAGCCGGCCTGGAAGGCGAGCACCCGGTTGTCGACGCGGGCCAGGCCGCGGCCGGACGCGGTGAACCGAGCGGCGTCCGGCAGGTCGATCAGGCGCACCGAGTCCTCGACGTCGAGGAGCTTGAGGGTCATCCGCAGGTGGGTGTTGCGCTTGATCTCGTCGTAGTTGCGGACCGAGGTGGGGCTCTGGGTCGCGAACAGCAGGTGGACGCCGAGCGAGCGGCCCCGCTTGGTCAGGTCGATGATGGTCGCCAGCTCGTCGGGCAGCTCGTCGGCGAGGATCTGGAACTCGTCGATGATCACGAGCAGTCGGGGCAGCTCACCGGCGATCTGCTCGATCTTCTGCACGCCGCGGGCGAACAGCAGCCGTTCCCGGCGCAGCAGCTCGGTGCGCAGGTAGCGCAGCGCCCGCTCGGCCGCGTGCAGGTCGGTGTCGCTGACCAGGCCGACACAGTGCGGCAGCGCGGTGAGGTCCTGCAGGGATGTGCCGCCCTTGAAGTCGAACAACCCGATGATCACCTCGTCGGGTGAGTACCGCGTCGCGAGCTCGACCACGATCATCTTGAGTAGCTCGCTCTTGCCGGAGCCGGTCGCGCCGCCGAGGAGCCCGTGCGGGCCATGGCGGACGATGTCGAGCTCGAACGGCCCGTCCTCCCCGAGGCCGACCGGTATCGCGAGGCTGTCGGGGTCGCGGCGGGCGGCCCAGAGCGCGCGGATGTCGTCGGCGAGCCGGTCGGATGGCTGCGCCAGATCGAACGGGACGAGGTCTGCCAGCCGCACCCGGGCCGGCAGGGGTGCGTCCCGCTCGGCCACGAGCGGATCGTCGAGACGGGCCAGCATCCGCGCGCAGCGCTGCGCGTCGTCGGCGCCCAGCGGCGCCGGGCTCGCGCCGTGCGTGGCCCGACCGGTCCTGGCGTCGACCTGCGCAACCGTGCCGTCGGGTCCGATCTCAATCAGGGTGGTGGTCAGATTGGGGGGTGGCCCATCCACGACGATCGCCGACGCGTCGGCCGCGAGCGCCCGGCGGAAGGCGAGACTGGACCCGGGCCGCAGCCTCGGGCCGTCGACGATCAGCAGGGTGCGGACCGCGTTTATCCGCTCCGGCGACGTGGCGTTCGGCAGGCTGATCGCCGGACCGCCGCCTCCGCCGCTGGTCGTGGGAGAGGCAGCACCTCGCCCGCCGTGGCCGGTGGCTCGGTGCGGTCCGGCGCCGACGGGACTGGCCGCACCCGCACCCGTACCCGCGCCGGTCAGCCAGGCGGCGGCCTCGTCGAGGGCGCGTTGCGGGTCGGCGGTCGCGTCGATGCGACGTACCCGGAGTTCCCCGCTCGTCTCGTCCCGCAGGTGCGGGAGCCACTTGAGCCACTCCCAGTCGGTGGTGTCCTCGACCAGCAGGCCGATCCGCAGATGAGCGGGCCCCTGCGCGCAGCAGGCCTGGCAGATCGCCGCCCGGACCAGGCCGAGCACGTCCGGCCGCGGGCCGCGCAGCGTCACGAGCTCGCCGCGATCCAGACTGAACGTCAGCGGCACGGACGCGAGGCCCCCCGATCGGACCACCCGCTCCCTGATCTCGGCGCCGGCCTGCTCCACCCGTTCGACCGCCGGGCGCCAGTCCAGGTGCCCGACGGCGACGAAGACGTCCAGAAAGTCGCTGTCGGTGGGCCCACGTTCCCACAGGGTGGCGCCCGTCTGATCGGCGGCGCGCACCCAGTCGGCGGCCGTCGGCGTGACGTCCCAGCGCCGCCGCAGCTCCAGCCGCCTGGCCTCGGCCAACCTGGCGTCGAACGCGGCAAGTTCCGCCGCCCGCTCGGCCGCGCTGCGACGCACCTCCCTGCGGCGACGCAGCCGGTTCTCCACGAACGAGAACACCACGATGATCGCGCCCAGCGCCGACAGCAGCGCATACATGAGCTGCCTCGTCACCGTGAACAGAACGCCGGCCAGAACCAGCGGCGCACCAAGCGACGCCCAGTTGAACGGACTCGCCTGCCCCGGCTCCCGGACAACCGGCGGCAACGTGACCACGCCTGGCGCCGGCGGCGACACCGGACGTGCGGTGCGGTGGAACGCCACGGTCGACCGGTTCTCGACGGGCACGCCCACGGTCTGGCCGGGCTGGGCGCGGCCCCCCCTCCGGCCCAGACGCATCGCGCTGGAGCCCACCGCAAGCACCGCACCGGGACGCAGCACCTGACCGTCCTTCACGGCACCGCCGTCCCACGAGTCATCGCCGTTCCCGGCGGCCTCGCCATCGACGGTCAGCTCCCGCACGGCCCACCTGAGGGTCACGACGTCGTCGACGAGGACGAACTCGGCGGCCGCCTCCTCGAAGTCGCCGCCACGCTCCAGCAACGCCCCCTCGAACGGATCGACGAACAGCGACACCGTCTCTCCCCCGGGCACCGCCAGGCGCCGCCCAACGCCCCGACCAGCCACGATGACGAGCTCCCACCCGCCGCCACCCGCCCCCGCGGAGGACCAGAGCAACGGGTCGGACGGGCTGACGGGGCTGTGTCCACCGGGCGTCCCGCGCGGACCAGACGTCTCGGAAGAACCGGAGGGTTCAGCGCCTGCCACCGCTGGCGCCGGTATCCACCACTCCACCTCGGCCGCGGCTGATTCGAGGCCGCCAGCCTCCGGAACGGCCGTGGACTCCCACCAGACATCGGTGCCGCCCGTCTGGCCGGCCGAGGCGGACGGCCCCGGGTCAGTCAGCCCGCCGCCGTACCCGGACCGATACCCGTCCACAGGCTCGGCCGGGGCGACCTCCACGCCGTCAACGAGCCCGCAGACCGCCACCGGCAGGTCGGGCCCGAACGACTCCCCCTCCACCACCAGACCGAACTCGCCCAGCGGCCCGAACAGGCGAACGCCCAGTTCCCACACCATCGCATCCGCGCCGACCTCCGCCGACCAGTCCCGCGAGGCCCCACCCTCCGAGACCGCGCGCACCCTGATGATCACTACTTCTGGACACCGCCCTACGCATCAAACGCGATCAGGTCCTCGATGGCCTGCCGGAACCATGCCCAGAAGTTCTCATAGTCCCGATTGCTGTACCAGTGTCTGTCCCAGGGGTCGACAGTCACGATTTTTCCGGTCTCCGGATGCCAACAGACGACGTCATCGTTCGGCGCGTACCTGGCGAAAGGAACGAGGTGATTTTCTGGAAATCTTTCCGCGAGAGTGTTGTAGATGCTGAATAGCATCCGCCCTTCGATGATCTGCCATGGTTCGAGATCGGTCAGCCCAAGCTCGACGACCCGGAGATATTCCGACGGGTAGTTGAATCCAGCCGGCAGCTCAGTCAGCGGAATCAGCTCGGCCATGTAAGTTTCCTTCCCATCCCGTGATCGGCGAACCCATCGGATAATCGACGAGCAGCGAGACCATCTTCCCGCCTGCCACGAGCCGCCGCCTCGCCCCCAGGCCGGCCACGACTACCAGCTCCCACCCACCCGCGGGAGCCCCCGCCAGCGACCCGAGCAGCGGCTCGGACCTTTTGTTGCGGGATGTTGGCGCCGGCGTCCACCAGTCCGCATCCGAATCCGACATTGAATCCGACGCGGCCGCCGCGAAATCACCGCCTAAAGGCGCGGCCGTGGGCTCCCACCACGCATCAGCGGCGTCGTCCTGCCAGACGTACAGGCTCGACGCGGTGAGCCCGCCGCCAAACCCGGACCGGTACCCGTCCACAGGTACGGCCGGAGCCACCTCAACTCCGTCGACGATCCCGCACATCGCCACCGGCACCTCAGGCCCGAACGGCTCCCCGTCCAACACCAGCCCGAACTCGCCGGACGCCCCGAACTGCCGAAATCCCAGCTCCCGCACGGCCGCGTCCGCCCCGACCTCCACCGGCCAGTCCCGCGTACCGCCACCCACGGCGACCACCCGCGCCCTGACCATCACCGCATGACCGCCCCTGACTGATCCACTTCCACGCGTCAAACGCGATCAGATCCTCGATGGCCCGCCGAAACCATGCCCAGAATTTCACGTCGCCCCATTGCGGTGCCAGAGCTTGCCGCGGGGGATCTACCGTCCCGATTTATTCTGCCGCCGGACATCAACCGTGACTGACCGCCGAAACGGCTATTCACCCCATTCGATAAAATCTTCAACTGCCTGCCGAAACCAGGCGTTGAAGCTGGCGAACTCGTTTTCGCGATGATATCCAGGGCTGGCGAAGTCGTGTACGACAGTGATACCACCGGAGTCCAGATCCCAGCAGGCGACGTCATCGTTGTCCTGCCGTTCCGCAAACGGAACAAAGCAATCATCGGGGTAGCGGCTACGCAGGCCGATGTGTCGACGGAAAAGTGCCTCCCCGTCCATGATCCACCAGGGTTCGATGTTGGTCAGACCAAGTTCCACCACACGGAGAAACTCCGGCGGATAGGTGAAGCCCCGAGGAAGATCAACAACAGATATAAGGTTACTCATCCCACCCTCCGTTCCAGCCAGTTATGGACGATCCCATTGGATACGCCCGGCGATATCCCGCTTTCTGCCCCCGCAGGCGATTCTCCACCGCCTCCCCCCATGTCTCGGGCGCGATCTTCTTCGCGTTTTGAAACCGGCCGGCGGCATCAGATGGTATCGGATCATTGTACCGGTGGATGTTTGCCTGGATCCGGGTGTCCGTCATCTTTGCCGCAAGCACCCGCCGGTTGTCGACGCTCGTCAGCCCGCCGTCAGGCATCCGCACCACGTCGATCCGGTCGCCAGCCCAGCCATTCTCCCGCATGCTGGCCACGTATTGCGGGACTCGCTTGCCAACCGACCCCTGGCTGAACCGCACGTCGGCCGGCTTGAGAGTCGGCCGGAACAGCATGCGACTACCCGCACCACCCAGCCCACCGGTCGCCGTGCCGAACGCGAGCTCGCCGAGATCAAGATGCCCGGGGTGGGTGATCTGCTGTGCGGCGGCATCCCCGGCAGCCCCGGAGATCGCGCCCGATCCCGCCGCGACCAGATATCCCTCCCCTGTGACAAGTCTTCCCGTGGCGGCGCCGGCGCTGCCGCCGACAGCCCCGGCGATACCGGAAAGAGCGACGGCCCTGGGATCGAAGTTGCCAGTGACAAGACCGAGGCCAGCGGAAGTACCAGCACCGATAAGGATTCCGGCGCCGACCGCTTGGCCGCCGGGCACGAACATGAGGCCGACCCCGACGCCTATGACAGCGGCGGCGCCGAGGCTTCCCCACGGGTCTTTCTGGATGTTGTGCCAGGCCTTGCCGAACATGTTCCTGTGGGACTGCGCCCGATAATCTTCGTAGGCGCCGTCGCTCAGAGGGCGCATCCCAGTCGGGTCGAGCATGTCGATCGGGTTGTTCCACGCCTCGTGAAACGGGTTCGCCGCGCCTGGCATACCGGGCACGTGCTCAAGCGGGTCCGGAGACAGGAAGGAACGCGTCTGTGGGTCGAGGACGCGTGCGCGCTGCCAGAGCAGGCCGTCGACGGCAAGTTCCCCGCGGTAACCGAGACCGACCAGGGCCTCGGGTGGGCCGGAAACCCCCGAGGCCCCGAAAGTCCCAGAAGTCCCTCGTGGACCGGCCGACCCGCGAGCGGCCTGCACAGCATCGCCTGTGGGGAACGGCTGCCCCCACGGGTCATGGCTGCTGAGCGAACCCTGCCAGTCGGTGTCGTGCCAGCGCCCGGTCCCGCCACCGTCCCTCGGTCGCTCCGCCCGGGCGCCCGGCGGCACGGAGCTGATCACGCCGATGGCTGACTCGGCGCGGACGTAGGTCGTGCCGCCGACACCTTGGACCTGCCCCGGCCAGGTCACCGGGTCCCAGCGGACTGGAGCGTTGCCGATATGCAGCAGCTCGCCGAGGGCGTCGGTGACCAGGCGGGTCGTCCGCTCCTGCGACGCACTCGACGCACTGCTGTCGGCGCCCGGCGGGGTGTGGCTGACCTCGGCGAGTCGGCCCAGGTCATTCCAACCGTACCGGGTCACCCCCGACGGGCCATCCTCCGCCACCCGCCGGCCGCCCGCGTCGTGCCGGTAGCGGGTTACTCCGGCTGCTCCAGCGGTCCCGAGACGGCGTTCGACCAGCTGGCCGGCGGCGTCGTAGGAGGAGCGGATGACGCCTGCCGGATCGCCGCGGTCCTCGGCGACTAGCCGTCCGCCCAGATCCCAGGTCAGAGTCTGGGTCCCCCATGGCCCCTCGGCGGTGATCAGCTGGCCGGCCGCGTCGTAGCCGAAGCGCATCTCACGGCCGCCATCGACGACCCGCGTCACCCGACCTGCGGCGTCCCGTTCCACAGTTCGGCCCGGAACGGTGATCCGTCCGTCGGCGTCCCGGTCGATCCGTCGCACGCCGAGCGCCGGATGTTCGACGGAGCGCAGGTAGCCGTCGCCGTCGTAGGCGTGGCGGACCGGCGGCGCGCCCGGCTGGCCCAGCCGGATGCACTGGTCGTCCGCGTCGTACTCCCATTCGAGCCGACCGGCCGCGGTGGTGCGGGCGAGCAACCGACCGGCCGCGTCGTAGTCCAGGGAGACGGTGCGATCGGGTCCCGTCGCACCGGCTGGCGCTGTGGCCCTGACCAGGCGGCCGGCGGTGTCATGCTCGAAGCGGACCCGGGGCTCGGCATCGTCGAGCAGGCCTTCGCCCACCAGGCGGCCGGCCGCGTCCCACCACCACCGTCGACCGAGGCCATCCGCCCCGCGCCAGCTCCTGATCGCGCCGTCACTCGCCCGGGTGACGGTCGTGGTCCGGCCGAGGGAGTCGGTGGTGGCGATCTGGCGGCCGACCTCGTCGTGGCGCAGTTCGTAACGGCCGCCGAGGGGGTCGGTCCAGGCGGTGAGCTGGCCGCGGACGTTGTGTTCGTAGCGGGTGACGGCGCCGAGGGGGTCGGTGGCGCTGGTCAGGGCGCCGCGGGCGTCGTAGGTGTAATGGCGGGAGGCGCCGGTGCCGTCGGTGACTGTGACGGGCAGGCCGAGTGGGTTGTGGTCGATGGTCGTGCGGCCTTCGCCGGGGCGGGTCACGGCGATGACGCGGCCGTGGGCGTCGTACTCCCAGGTCGTCTCGCGGCCGGCGGGGGTGACGAGCGCGATCAGCCGGCCCGCCGCGTCACGGCGGTAGAGGGTGCGCGCCCCGGACGGAGAGGTGGTCAGCACCCAGCGGCCGGCACGGTCGTAGCCGTAGGTCTCGCGGCGGCCGAGTGGGGTGGTGACGGCGGCAAGGCGTCCGCCGGGTGTCCATTCGAGGGTGCGTCGGCCGCCCAGCGGGTCGATGACGGCCACCACCCGTCCGCGCGGGTCGTGCTCGTAGCGGGTGACGGCGCCGGCGGGGTCCGTTTCGGCGATGACGGCGCCGGCCGGGTCGTACGCGCGCTGCCACACCCGCCCGTCCGGGCTGGTCCGGCGTACCGCCCGGCCGGCCTCGTCGTACTCGACCCGCCACTCGTGGCCTTCGGCATCGGTCTCGACGGTCGGGCGGCCGTCGGGGTCGTAGCCGCGGCGGAACGTCGCACCGGCGGGGTCGCTCAGGGCGACCAGGCGGCCGAGGCCGTCGTGGTCGAAGTGGAACTTCTGGCCGTCGGGGGCGACGATCAGCGCGGTGTTGCCGAACAGGTCGTACTCGAAGCCGAGCGTCGAGCCCAACGGATCGGTGACCTGCTCGACCCGCCCGTGCGGGCCATACGCCGAACCCCACCGCCCGCCGGCGGGGTCGACGTAGCCGTCGGGACGGCCGGCGGAGGTGTAGTGGAACTCGCTGCCTGCCCCGTCCGGGCCATGCTCGCGCACCACCCGTCCGGCGTCGTCGGTCTCCCACTCCCGGGTCTGGCCCGCCGGTCCGATGATCGCGGTGAGTCGGCCGGCCGCGTCGTAGCGCAGCCTGGTCCGTCCGCCGCCGGCGATCCGCCGGTCGATGAGCTGGCCGTCGTCGTCCCAGCGGAACCTGGTCGTGACGCCGTCCGGATCGACGACGCAGGTCGGCAGGTCATCGTCGTTGACGGTGATCCGGGTCAGCGCGCCCGCCGCGTCGACGATCTCCACCGGGGTGTGGGCCTCGCCGGCGTAGATCCATCGGGTGAGGTGGCCGCGTGGGTCGGTGTAGCTGGTCAGACGGCCGAGGGTGTCCCAGGTCCAGCGCTCGGTGATGCCGCACGGGCCGGCGCGGTGGACGAGGTTCCCCTCGTCGTCGTAGTCCATCGTCCAGCGGGCGCCGGATCGTTCCTCGATGCCGCGCAGCCGCCCGGCGTCGTCGAACACCCGGTGGAAAAGGCGGTCCGCGTCGTCCACCAGGCAGATGACCCGGCCGGCGGAGTCGTGGCGGTACTCGTTGATGGCCCCGCCCGCCGCGTCGGTGACCAGGGTGCGGTGGCCCTCGCGGTAGGAGAACTCGACGAGACGGCCCTCGGGGGTGAGCTGGGTCAGGACCCGGCCGGCCTCGTCGTAGGTGTTACGCGCCAGCACCACGCCATCGGCGTCGATCAGCTCGGTGAGCGGGCCGGCGGCCTCGTCGGCGTGGCGGTAGCGGCGGGCGACCTGAGGGCCACCGTCGACGGCGACCAGGCGGGCGTGCTCGTCGTACGCGTAGCGCACCTCGCGGCCGTCGCTGGACCGCACCGCCGTGACGAGGTCCGAGGCCTCGTCCCAGGCGAGCTCGAGGAACCGGCCCGAGCGGGGATGCGACAGCCGGACGAGCCGGGTGCCGGACCAGGTGAGCAGCAGTTCCGAGCGGTCGACGTGCACCCGCACCGGCTGGCCCGCCGCGTCGTACCACCAGGTCTCCCCTGGTCCGCGCGTGAAGCGAAAGCCGTCGCCGTCGGCGTGCAGTGTGGCGCCCAGCAGCGGCAGTACGGTCGGCCGGTCCGCGGTGGGGCGCGCGAGCAGGGAGCGCGCGCCGTCCGGGCCGCGCCACTCGACCTGCTCGTCGCCGAGGTCCAGCGCGGTGTCGGCCCAGCTCGACCAGCCGCGACCGTGCGCGCCGAGCCGGCCGTGCGCGCGGGAGTTGTAGGTCCGCCGCCAGCTGGCCGGCCCTGCCCGGCCGGGCAGCGGCAGGTCGAGCTCCTCCTCGACGAAGTTGCCGTTCGCCGTGCACACCGGGTCGTCCGCGAAGCCGCTGTCTGGCGCGCGGGCCAGCAGCTCCGGGGCATCGATGGTCAGAGAGGCGGTCGGCAACGAGCCGATGCCGGCCGCCTTCAACCCGGCGGCGATGCGGCTGTCGTCAACCGTGACCGTGCCGGGGGCCATGCCCGCCGAACCCCGGTCGGCGGCGAGGAACGCGTCCTTGACCGTGCCGACGAAACGGTCCTGCTCCTCGGCGTCCGTCAGATGTGTACTTAGTTTCGCCCACAGGTCCGGATGGGAAAGGCTGTACTGCGCGCCGAACAGGGGGACCACCGCGTTGTAGTAGGCCTGTACCACGGTCGCCGCCGTCGACAGCGCCGTGCGGGCCGCGGTGGCGTCCGTGACGTAGGTGCCCAGGTCCTCGGGGTCCGCGGAGCTGGTGGCCACGATGGTTTTCCCCTCTCCCCGGCCTTCGCGGGCCCGGTCGTTCCCGCGCCGGCGGCCGAGCCCCCCTTGCTCCGAACATTGTTCGACGATCGTCCGGACCCGTCACGTTGTCAGGAGCCCTACAATGCTCCGGACAGTGCGTTGATTCTCGGGGAAGGCGCAGGATGGGTGTGCACGCCGGCCAGCATGTGGTCTTCGACTTCGATGGTGCGCTTGAGCTGGCCAGACAGCTGTGGGGCCTGGCGGACGACGTCGACACCTTCCGCGGAAAGCGCGACACGGCCGCGACCACGGCCCTGCGCCACTGGCAGGGCCGTTATGCCACGGAGTTCCGCGGCAGCGTGACCGCCGAACAGGGAAGTGACACGAATCTCAGCACCGCGATGCGGACTGATGCCCGTACCCTGGCCACCCTGTGGAGCCAGGCGATGGAGGAGGAGGCGAGAGTCCGATACGCCGACCACGTCACTGAGAAAAAGCGGCACCGGAGCTTCTTCCATCGCGTCGAGGATGCGGTCTTCGGCTCCGATGAGGACTACGGTCCCGAGCCCGGCACGTTCGCCGTGCCACAGCCGCCCGCCTTCACGGCTACGGGCTGCCTCCCGGTCTACACCTAGGAATCCCGGGCCCGGCCGGCCCGGCGGCGCCACCGCCGGCACGTCGCTCAGCTGCCGCCTGCGGTCATGATGTCGGTGTTGATCTGGCTGACCTTCTGCTGCAGCAGGCCGAGCTGGGTGACCGCATTGTCGAGCGCCGTCTTGGCCTGCGGCCAGATATCGGTACGGAACTGCACCGCGAGGCCGCCGTCCCAGTTGTTCGGGTCGCTCAGCAGCTGGCCCTCGTGTTCCAGATTCTTGATCTCCTGGCTGAGCCCGGAGTTGATGATCTGCTGCATACGCCCGATCGCGTCACGCGCCGTGTCAGTCGAAACAACCCGAGTCATCGATCCTGATCCCCCTGGGAGTCGATTCAGCCGCCAGCGCCATCATAGACACGCCATCCGATCGGATGGCACGGCCCGGTCTGGCCGCGGGCGGACCGGATGACCTCCAATGCCCTCCCGAAGGCTCATCCAGATCGATCGGTGGACGCACTCGCCGACACTCCACTACAGTTCTTCGCAATGGGATTGATCGCTCCCCTCCTTGGCTGTTGCGGACCAGCTCCGACCTGCGCGAATGAGTGGGCGCGCGTACTTCCGGCGGCCGTCCTTCGCGCGGCCGAGATGGCCTGTGATGTTTTTCCTGAGCTCGGCGGTCGCGGCAGTTCCCGCGTTCTCCCCCATTCAGGTGAAGCCGGCGCCCGCCGTTCCGCCGGAGACAGTGGTGAGTGGTGTGCGTAGCTGGCCCGATGACGGGCGGTTCGAGGCGGCGGTCGCCCGTGGCTCGTACCAGCATCCGCGACTGAGCGGCATCACCTTTGATCTCGAGAGTTCGGTCGTGTCAGGCCGGCCGGGCACGGAGCAGGCCGGGTCCGGGCCGCTGCTGCACGCGCTCGGTGCGTCGGCGGTCGTCTTCTTCGGTCGCCGCGGCCTGCGGGGCGTCGCGCTGCGCTGCCCTACCCGCGACCTGGGCATCGGAGCCGCCCGCCGCTACGAGAAGCTGGCTGCCCGCCGGGCCGCCTCCGCGCCGCTGGCCCTGGCCGTCGCCGAGGCGGAGTGGATCGACGAGGGCGTCGAGATCGACGGCACCTGGTGGCCGGTGATCGTCATGGAACGGGTGGAAGGCCGGTCGCTGGCCGGCGAGGTGGAACAGGTGCTCGGGAAGAACCCGGCCGGGCTGCGCGGACTGGCCCGGGACTGGGCCGGATTCGTCGCCGTGCTCGGCGCGGCCGACGTGGCGCACGGCGACCTGCAGCAGAACAACATCTTCGTCACCGGGGACGGCCGGCTGAAGGCGGTCGACCTGGACGGCGTCTGGCTGCCGGCCGTCGCCCACCTGCCGCCGGACGAGACCGGCCACCGGCACTACCAGCATCCTCGGCGCCAGCGCGGCGACTGGGGCCGGACAGTCGACACGTTCTCCGCCCTCGTCATCCACCTCTCCCTGGTCGCGCTCGCCGCCGACCCGGACCTGTGGGAGCGGTACCACAACGGCGAGAACCTGGTCTTCACCGACGAAGATCTCGCCCATCCGGATCGGACCCCGTTGTGGGACCGCCTCAGCAGCAGCCCCGACCCGGCGGTCCGCCAACTCGTGCCGCTGCTGCGGGAGCTGTGCTACGGCCCAGCCGACTCCGGCCAGGATCTGGCCAGCCTGCTGGACCGGCATCGTCACGCCCGGACGGAGGGGCTCGTGCGGCCGGCCTCGCTCACCCGGACCACCGAGCACGACGACGTGAACCACTGGTGGGTCGATCCCGAGGCGCCCCGGCCGGACCCCGATGCCGTCTGGTTCGCGCCCAGCGAGACGGACGGCGCCACCACCCTGCACGAGTACGGCAGGACCGCCGCGGACAGCCGGACGGCCGAGGACGGCGGGACAGACGAGGACGGCGGGACGGTCGACGGCGGCGGCGCCTCGTCGAACATGCCGCGCGTGCTTGTCCTCGCGGCCGCGGTGTTCGTCGTGGTCTTCATCGGGGCCCTCGTCGGGTTCCTGACGGTGCTGGGCCCGTGAGGGCCGTCCGGTGACCTTCCACGACCCCGAGGACGGCCCTGTGCACACCTCGCCACCCCCGGTACCTCCGTCCCAGCGTTGGCCAGCCCTCGCCGGGTGGACGCGCCCGCGCAGGGCCCTCGCCGCGGTCGTCGCCGGGGTCGGTCTGGCCGTCGCGGTGATCGGACTGCTGACCGGCGGGCACTCGGCGCCCGCGGCGCACGCGCTCGGCTGGCTCGCGCTGTACGTCCTGGGCGTCGTCCTGATCCCACTGACCCGCCTCGTCCTCACCATCGCCGACGCCGCCTCGCCGCCCTCCGACCCCGCCTCGCCGCCCTCCGGCGCCACCCCGCCGCAGCGGCAGCGGCAACGCCAGACCGGTCAGGCGAGCCCGCCCGGCCAGCCGGCCATCCACCGGACGTCCACCGTCGCCGAAGCGCCCACCTCGCCCACCTCGCCCACCGCGTCCACCGCGCCCGCTGACCGGGAGCGAGAGCACGTGCGACCCGACCGCACGACCAGTGATCCGGGTGACGGGAACATCCGGGAGCAGCCGTGGCTCCCTCAGCGCGAGGACGACGCCGCGACAGGGACCGCCGGACCACCCCGGCCGCGGCCGTCTGCCCCGCCGGATCGTGGCTGGCGGCTGCTGGACGACCCGATCTGTCCGCGCTGCGGCACCGACCAGGCGATCATCGCCGACTACTACTGCGACCACTGCGACCACGAGTGGACGATCGAGCCCGGCGAACCCTGGCCCGACCTCGTGATCGATCCCGACAGCACCGTCCCGCCTGTCGCGTCACGTCCCTAGGAGATCCGGTCCGTGCCTTACTCCCAGTCGATCGACCGGTCCACCCCGGGTTGCGTGATCTTCCTGTTGGACCAGTCCGACTCGATGAACCTGCCTGTCGGGGGCCACTCCAACCTGTCCCGCGCCGAGCTGCTGGCCGACATCGTCAACGACACCATCGCGATGATCCTGCGGCGGTGCCGGAAGGTACACACCGAGCCGACTCCGCGGGCCTACTACGACCTGGCCGTCCTCGGCTACTGCGGGAAGGAGGTGCGCTCGCTGCTCGGCGGCCCACTGGCCGGCCAGTGGCTGGCGTCGATCCCCGAGCTGTTCGGGTCGGTGCTGCGCCACGAGGAACGGGACGGACGGTCCAGACCCGTCTGGGTGGAACCCTTCGCGTCCGGTCAGACCCCGATGTGCCAGGCCCTCAACCAGGCCGGAAGGCTCGCCAACGGCTGGGTCTCGGGACATCAGCGGTCCCACCCGCCGATCATCATCAACATCACGGACGGGATGGCGACGGACGGCGACGGCGATGAGGTGCGCACCTGGGCCGACCGGCTGCGCTCGCTGCACACCCGGGACGGAAGCCTCCTGCTGTTCAACGTGAGCCTCTCCGACGGCCTGTCCGCCCCGGTGCGCTTCCCGGCCAGCCCCGCGGCGCTGCCCGCGGACGACGACTTCACCCGCCTGCTGTTCGACACCTCCAGCGAGATACCGGTGGAGATGCGCAAGCGGGCGGAGTACAACTCCAACGTCAGCCTGTCCGCCGGCTCCCGCGGCTTCGTCGCGAACGCGGCCCCCGACGACCTGGTGCTGGCCCTGCGGGTCGGCACCAGCCTGACCGACGACCGCCGGTGACCGCCGACGACGCGCCGGGCCGGGCCCAGCCCCAGGCACCGCCGCGGTGCAGCGCGCGGGTCCTGCGGCTGCCGAAGAACCCGATCGACCCGATCGAGGACGGCGCGGCCCTGAGCGAGCGCACCGGCCGTTTCGCCGTCGCCGATGGCGCCTCCGCCGGCCGCGACGTCCACCTCTGGGCACAGGCACTCGTCCGCGCCTACATCCGCGAACCGCCCCCGGGCCAGGCCAGCGACGCCGACCTACGGGACTGGTTCCTCGCCGTGGCCACACAGCACGCGGCAACCCTGCCCGCGGCGGTCGGGCCCAGCTGGCTCGACGAGGGTCCCGGCGCGGTGACCAGCGCCTACGCCACCTTCCTCGGCCTTCAGCTGGTGTTCGACGAGCATGGCGACGCGCAGGGCGGCGCGAGCTGGCAGGCGATCGCCGTCGGTGACTGCTGTCTGCTGCGGGTCGCCGCCGCCGGTGAGGTCACGTCATTCCCGCTGACCGACCCGGACCAGTTCTCCGACACCCCGAGCCTGCTCCCCGGCCAACCGGACCTGCTCGCCGCCAGCATGGACGCCACGACGGTGCAACGGTCGTCGGGCCCGCTCGCCGCGGGAGACACCCTGCTGCTCGCCACGGACGCCGTCGCCCGCTGGCTGCTGACCCTGACCCGCGAACCCGACGGGTTACGTCAGGTCATCCGCACCCCACGCGACGACCTGCGCACCCACCTCGCCGCCCAGCGCACCGTCGGCGCCGTCGACAAGGACGACCTCACCCTCCTCACCATCCGCCTCCACCCGGCGCCGGCTCCGCCTCAGCCCCCTTGCTCTCTCGCGAGAACCTTTCCATCACGGTCGTAGGCCAGAATCAGTGGAAGATGCTCCTGGCGCCACCTTGCCATCAGCGCCTGATCTTCTCGCCTGAACTGCCCGAAGCCCTCGTCACCCGGCTTCGGGCCAGGCTCGGCGCCATCGATCTGCACGGATCTCAGGACGAAACGTCCGTTCTGGATGGGAACCTCGGTGACCTCTCCGGAGGGTGAGGTCACCGTGAGCCGGGCGACCCGCGCGGACACCACTCCGGCGGCGACGTGGTCAGTACGGACGGTGTCAAGGTCGCGGTCTGGGCTGACGGGAACAGCGCCTCCGATCTCGTGACTGCCGCGGTCGACGAACTGGAGATCGGACGTGGACCCGTCCCCAAGCCCGGTCGAACGCTCCGACGGCGCGCTGAACGAGAAGGTGTAAGCATCGTCGATCTTGAGCCGGCCGGAGGTGTCGGCCGGCACGTCACAGTCGCTGAACCCCAGTCCGTTCGTGAAGATGACGGTCGCTCCGTACCTGTCCCGGACCGCCGCCCACACCGTGAGGCCCAACGGCCGCACCCGCGCCGGGTCAGCCGGCCCCTCGGCCGACTGCGCGCATTCGAGATCCAGTCGGGACGACTCCGCCGGAGTGAAGGTGATCGGATGCAGTCGCTCAGCCGGCGGGCTCGGCCTGATCACAGCCGGAGTGACAACCGCGTCCTGCGACGCGCTGGTCAGCGTCAGACCGGTCGCGATACTCGCCGCGACCACGGCCAGCGTCACCGCGGGGACGGCCCGGCGCGCAAACCGCCGCCGGCGCTCACCGGGCACCCGCGCCCGCACGCCGGCCCACAGATCCTCCGGCGGCTGCACGGTGATCGCCGCCGCACGGCCACGAAGACCCGCCGCCAGCTCATCGTCTGTGATCACGCCAGTCCCCTCCTGATCTCGTCCCTTTCGACCTCCGGCTCCTGCGCAGACCGGCAGCCGAGCGGCACCGCGTGATCGATCTCCGACGCGGCCTGTCCCCCCACCTCAACGGGACGCACGCCCGCCTCCAGCCGCAGCAACGGATCGGCCCGCAGCCTCGCCAGACCGCGGGACGCATGGGTCTTCACCGAGCCGACCGAACAGCCCACGATCTGCGCGACCCGCGCCTCCGGCAGGTCCTCGCAGTAGCGCAGCACCACGACCGCCCGCTGCCGACGCGGCAGCAGCGCCAGCGCCGCGGCGAGGCCCGCTCGGTCCTCCACTGCCGCGAATCCACGTCCGCTGGCCGCGGCGGGCTGCTCCGGTACGGAAGGCACCAACGTCTCGCTGACCCGGCGCCCGCGGAAGCGCCGACGATGCGCGTTGACGAGAATGCGCCGCACGTAGGCGTCCGGGGAGTCGCACACGCGGACCCGCCGCCAGGCGACAAAGGTGCGGGCCAACGCCGTCTGCGCCAGGTCCTCGGCCTCGGCCGCGTCCGCGGTCAGCAGGTAGGCGAGCCGCAGCAGACCGGGCAGCCGGTCGGCGAAGTAGGCCTGGAAATCCTCGTACCCCTCATCATCCATAAACCCTCCTCACCCCCCAGAGGCCGCCACGCAGGCCGAAGGTTGACAGCGACGGACCGCGAAGCCGCGGCAGAGCCAGTCATCGCGGAGTCCCACAGGCGGCGCTGTCCGCCCTGGCGGACGCCGGAAGCGGCGAGCGTGAACAGGGACGAGAGCTCCAACGCCTCCGCGACGTGCAGGACCGGACAGCGGCCGGGCCCAACGTGCTCGCCGTCTCGCACGTCCAGATCCTCGAACTCGACCATGCGCACGAAGCCGCGCGGGATGTTCGCCGCGGTCCCGACAATGTGCGTGCCGCTGGTCGTGGTGACCAGCCGGCCCCCGGGACGCAGGGCGGCCGGCCAGCTCGGCGGGATGAACGGCACAGATACCACGGAGACGATCCGGTCGTAGCGGCCGGGCATGGGCGGACACGGCATGCACCAGGTCCATCTCGGACCTATCAGACCCTCTTGACGACGATCGTGTCCGGCACCAGCCTCTCCAGGTCGCCGACGTCCGACGTGAAGACGGCGATCTGCCCCTTCTGCTGCCGCGCGATGACGGCGAGGACGGCGTCTATCGCGTGCTTGTGGCCGTGCAACGAGGCGTCGGCCAGGAGGCGACGCGCCTGGCGGGCCTCGTCCTTCCCGATGTCGACGACCTGGAGCCGGGACAGCACCCAGTCCCACCGCTGTTCGGTGGTTCTGCCGTCGTGCGCCTCGACCAGCGTCATCGGAGAGGTCACCACCTCGGCCTCCCCTCGCGCCGCGACGTCGAGCCGGGCGATCATCTTACGATCGCCGCGCACCGCGAGTGACAACGCTTCACAGTCCAGTACGAAGACGCGGAGGGGCCGCTGCCCGCGCCCGCCGGCCTGTTTCCTCACGCCGCCTCTCCGGCGTTGCTCGGCCCGGAGGCGCGGCGCCGCTCGTGTTCGGCGTCGAGTTCCGCCAGCTCGTCGAGTGCTGCCGCACGCTCGTGCTCGGTGACAGGGCCGTGCTCCTCCTGCAGCCAGTCGACCAGTTCGAGGAGCCGATCCCGGTCACGCTTGAAGCGCAGCGCATCGGCGACGTATGCCGACAGTCCCCGCTCTGCCGCCTCTACGCGAATCTCATCCAGGAGATCCTCAGGGATCGTCACCGTGACCTTCTTCGTCGCCATACAATCGACCATACTCCCCGTGCCATACTCCTTACCGGTCGACAGGTGCTCCGGTTCGCTGCCGCCGACTCTCTCGGGAAGGTGTTCGGCTACGGACGCCGATGCGGCGCTCAGCACGCTGGTGCAGACCGTCGCACTGTCGGAAGATCCCGCCATGCGCCCGTTGTCCGAGTCCTGGCTCGACCAGCGAGCTCGCGGTCAGGCCGCCTGGGGGCTGGCATACCTCACAAAGAAGCAACAACGACGGGGCGGCACGCCCGCAGCGGCGACCGGGCGGACGCGGCTGCGGGGCACGGAAGGTGAGGTCACCGTAAGCCGGGCGACCCGCGCGGATACCCGTCCGGCGGCCACGTGAACCGCGCGGACGGCCTCGGGGTCGTGGTCTGGGCTGAGAGGAACAGCGCCTCCGATCTCGCGGCTGCCGCGATGAACGATCTTGTATCCGGGGGATGAGCAGTACGACGGTTACGACCGTCGGCTACCGCCGAAAATGGTCGCTGAAGCTCTGCCGGAGCGGCGAAGGAGGCTGTAGTGCACCGTATTGGCGATCAGAGGCCTGACGACGAGCTGCCGGAAGGCGCTGGGGACAGCAATGGTGCAACCGGCCCGGCAGGAACACGACCTACGACGTAAGCCACCGGTCAAAGGAGGGGCGGTCGAACACGCCGGGTGGCGTGCCGCGGTTCTGTCCGCGAAGAGTCTCGGTATAGCCCCAGAGAGCGTTGGCGTCGACCAGCGGCTTCCTGCCGGCAAGCTTGAGAAGATGCCAGGTCGTCACGACGGGGATCTTGTTGTGCGCAGCGAGCCGAGCCGCTCCACGATCATCAGTAAGAAAAATCCCCTGCAGGTTTCGGCGAATCACAATCGCAAGCGTCTCCGCCTCACCGAGATGTGCCGCGCTGGGGTCCCCGGGTCTTGCTAGCCCGTCGCGAAGAACCCTCGCTTCCAGGTACTCCGCCGGGTGTCCATTCACGGGTGCGCAGGGGTAGCCCGCTGACCTTGGGGTTTGTGTTGCGGGGACGCGCTGTGGTCGTTGCTTGATCCTGGTGGTTGGGCGTGGATGATCAGAGCTGTGGCTGAGTCGTCCG
>NZ_JCBATA010000022.1:0-109108 GCF_059816245.1 Frankia sp. RB5 | reverse complement strand
TCACCTACACCAAAGTCCGCGCCCTGAGCCGCATCGCCACCCCCACCACCGAACACACCTGGCTCGACCACGCCCACAGCAACACCGCCGACCAGCTCGAACACCTCATCACCAGCCACCGCCAGAAGACCACCAACCCCACCGCCACCCACACCAAGCGCACCGCCCGCTGGCGCACCCGCACCGACGGCATGATCACCTTCACCGCCGTCCTCACCGCCGACGAAGCCGCACACCTCACCACCGCCCTCCACGCCACCCGCGCCAGCCTCGACGACACCACCCCACCCCCCACCACTGACACGGGCATGGGCACGATGGATGTCACCGACACCGACGGCGAACCCCCCACCAACGATGTCGACGCCCTCCTCGCCCTCGCCACCGCCTTCTTCCACCACCACCCACCCTCCTCAACCCCACCCACACCCTCAACATCCACCTCGAAACCACCACCCCCACCAGCACCAGCACCAGCACCAGCACCAGCACCAGCCAGAACAGCAAGAACGAGGACCCCCCGCACGACACCGCCGACAACGACCACACCGACGGCGATGACATCGACAGCGAGGACGGCGACAGCGGCGGCCCAGGAAGTGAGGACCGTCAACAAACGGCAGGACGCATACAAGGCACCCTCGGCGGCATCCTCGGCCCCCACATCGGACTACCCGCCACCGTCCTGGAACGCCTCGGCTGCGACACCTACCTCCGCGACCTCCACACCGACCAGCACGGCAACCCGCTGCACCACCTCGGCAGACGACGACGCTTCCCCACCAACCGCCTCCGCGACGCCGTCCACCTCCGCGACCGCGGACACTGCCGCTACCCCGGCTGCCGACGCACCCGATGGCTCCAAACCCACCACGCCCTCGGCTGGGAACAGGGAGGCACCACCGACATCGAAAACCTGCTCCTGCTCTGCAGCCGACACCACAAAACCATCCACGACCAGCACATCACCCTGCACCGATCGGGCCGCAACACCGTCTACGCCACCCGGGCCGATGGCACCCCCATCACCGCCACATCACCCACCCTCACCACCCACGACCTCGACGCACTCATCCGCAACCTCGACGGTGGAGGTGGAGGCCAAGGCGCGGACGTGCGCTGATCTATGAGAAGGCCACTGCGCGCCAGCATCCACTGGGCGACCGCCATGAGCTCGTCGTCCTGGTACCGAAGTGCCGGCTTAGCGCGACGTCGGCCGGGCGGTTGACGTCGGCTGGGCGAAGCGGCGGTGGCAGTGGCGGATGAGCACTCGTAGTGCCGGGTCGTGGGTGTCGCCCCAGACGAGGGCGAGGGCGGCGAGGGTGGGGACGTCCTCGATCGGCATGCTGCGCAGCCGGTCGGGCTGATCGTCCACCATCGACGCCGACAGGACGGCGACGCCGAGGCCGCGGGCCGCGAGCTCGGCGACAGCCGTCGGCGCCGCGGCCTCCAGCGTCACGCGCGGGCGCTCGCCGGCGGCCGCACAGGCCCGGTCGAACACCGCCCGCACGCCGGTGCCGGTCGGCAGGCAGGCGATGGGATAGGGCACCAGATCACCGACGCGCAGGCTGGACCGGACGGCCAACGGGTGAGCGGGCGCGACCGCGGCGACCAGCGGCTCCGCGACGACGGGCATCGCCCGCGGCCCGGACACCGCCCGCGGCTCGGGCAGGGCGCCCGCCCCGGACATGGTGCCAGCCCCGGACAGGAGTGGCGCGTCAGCGGGCGTGCCGACCAGGGCCAGGCCCAGCGACCCGGCGCGGACCTGGTCGAGAAGTCGGTCGGAGCTGTCCTCCGTCAGGGTGATCTCGATGCCGGGATGTTCGGCGTGGAAGGAGGCGAGCGCGTCGAACAGCGGCTCGAACGTGCAGGACGCGACCATGCCCACCACGATCCGGCCCCTGATCAGACCGTTCACCTCGTCGACGGCCGCCCGCACGGCGCCGACGGCCGCCAGCGCCGCCCGGGCGTGCTCCAGCGCCGCAACGCCCGCGGGCGTCAACGTCGCGCTGCGGCCCGAGCGGTCGATCAGGAGCGCGCCCAGCTCATGTTCCAGTACGCGGATCTGGGCGCTGACCCCCGACTGGCTGATGCGCACCCGCTGCGCGGCACGGGTGAAGTTCGCCTCCTCGGCGACGGCGATGAAGTACTCCAGCTGGCGCAGTTCCATAATCCGGGATTCTAGATCCCATCAGAATCATCTGTTGGACTACTACGTCTCCCGCTGGCGAGACTGGCGGCACAGCACACTGACCGGAACGGAAGAAGGAGTCGAGGATGACCGAGCACGAGGGCGCCCGCACGCCTGAGGATCTGACCAGGCTGTTCGTCGAGCGGGCGAACGCCGGGGACGCCGCCGGCATCGCGGAGCTCTACGAGCGTGACGCCGTCATGGCGTACCCGCCAGGTGGCCAGACCGTGGGGCGCGACGCCATCCGGGCGCTGTGGGAGAAGGTGCTCGCGGACGCGCCACGCTTCGAGCCCGAGGCGCCGCTGCCCACCCTGGTTCACGGCGACGTCGCGCTGACATCCACGGTGGCCCGGGATGGCGCCGGCGCCCGCGCGCAGGTCGCCCGTCGCCAGCCGGACGGCACCTGGCTGCGGCTGCTCGACCAGCCCGAGTTCGTCCGGGCCGACGGTTGACCGGTCAGCTGCCCCGGTAGGTCGAGTAGCCGAACGGCGCTAGCAGCAGCGGGACGTGATGGTGCTCGGCCGGGTCGGTGACCGCGAACGTGATCGTCACCTCGGGGAAGAACGCCGAGCGCGCGTGGGTGTCGAAGACGAGCCGCCAGCGGCCGGGCGCGGTCAGCGGCAGGCCCGCGAGCCGGCCGTCGGCGTCGGTGACCCCGGACGCGACGGCCGTCCAGACGCCAGCCTGTTCCGGGGAGGCAGCCTGTTGCGGGGAGGCAGCCTGTTGCGGGGGCAGGCCGCGTTCAAGGCGGACTGGTACGCCCGCGGCGGGACGTCCCGCCGCGGTGTCCAGCACATGGGTGGACAGGCCCATCAGCCCCTCCCTCCGGTGATCAGGCGCCGGTGATCAGGTGGCGGATGCGCAGGGCGGTGATCTCGGCCTGTTGGCCTGCGGCGATCCGCAGTTCCTCGGCCGGGCCGTGGGTCATCCGCTCGTGGAGCACCGTGAGCATCTCCTCGGCGGTGCGGCCCGCCGCCCGGACCAGGAAGATGTAGCCGAAACGGTCCTCGTACTCGGCGTTGCCGGCGGCGAAGGCGGCCCTGATCTCGTCGGACGCCTCGTCCATCGCCGCCTGCTCCCGCCGGGGGGCGTCGAGGGAGACGAGCGAGGCCCGGGCGGTCGTCGGCGGCGCCGGGGTGCGGGTGGGGCGCTCGCCGATCCGGGGGTGCGCGGTGAACGCCTCCAGCCAGGCCGGCTCGGGCAGCGCCCACCATTCCTGCTCGGCGGCGGGCAGCAGCCCGGCCAGGGTGCCGAACGGGCGGCGCTCCACCACTGCGGCGGCCCAGTCCTCGGAACCGCAGCAGGCCAGCAGCTCCTCGATCGCGGCTTCCGGGGACAGCGCGTCGAACCAGCGCATGGCGAGCGACTCCCGCCCGGTCGACGTCGGCAGGCCGGTCAGGCGCAGCCGGGCGAGGCCGCCGTCGGGGATGGCGTCGATGCGCACATGGGTGGCCTGGACGGGAACCTCCAGGTCGAACAGGTGGCGGGTGTTGGGCTGCACCCGGGTGCGCGGCAGGAGCGGGAACCAGTCGCCGATGGCGCTGACGTCGTCGGGGTCGAGCAGGTCCGGGTAGTCGGCCGCCCACAGCTCGACGGCCCGGGGGGCGTTGCCGCGGAAGTGGCTGGTGTCGACTTCAGCCCGCACGATCAGGCCCTGGGTGACCAGGCGCACCACCGCCCAGTCGTGCCCCGTGCCGCGGCGGCGGCGGGTCTCCCAGCCCTCCCCCATCGCCCGGGCATCACCGGAGGCGTTGAGGTTGTGGCGGTCGCCATAGTGCATGTCGCTGGCCGCGACGACAACCCCGCCCAGGTCGGCGGCGGCGAGGTCGGAGGTGACATGGTCGAGCAGCCGGGGATCCGGCACGACCGTGCCGTGCACGCGCAGCCGGGCGACGCCGCCGTCCGGGTGGATCGTGAGCCGCAGGTGGGTGATGCGGGTCAGGCCGTGCTCGGCCACGGGCAGGACGTTGGCGGCGTCGGCGGTCACCGGGGTGCGCGGCACGAGTTCGACCCAGTCGACGGCGGGGTCGGCCGCCTCGGCCGCCGAGGGGTAGCCGGCGAGCGTCGCCCCGTGGATCGTGACGGCCTCCGGCGCGTTGCCGGTGAAGTGGGTGGTGTCGACGGTGATCGCCCGGGCGATGCCGGGCGAGCCCAGGCGGACGATGGCCCAGTCAGCCCCGGGCAGGTCGCGGCGACGGCGGGTCTCCCAGCCGTCCGTCCACTGGCCGCGCTCGGTGAACACGCCCGGCCGGACCACGGGCGCCTCGGGCAGCAGCATCCGCTCGGCGAACGCGAAGAACTCATCGTTGACGGCCACGACCGTGCCACCGAACCGGGCCGCCGCCAGATCGGCAAGGTTGGTCAGATCGGGCTGGTCACTCATCAGAATCCCTCTCGGTCAGACGGGTGGCGGCACGGGCCCCGCGGGGACAGGATGGGGCACCGCGTTTGCGGGACGCAAAGAGTACGTCTCTCATCGGGTGATACGTCCCTCATCGGGCGAGCAGCCGTCCGCGGGGCGGACGGTTGCCGTCGGCGCGCACCCCCCGGAGGTAGGTCGCCTGGACCAGTCCGGTCAGGCTGCGGCCCGCGTAGGGGGTCAGCGGGTGGCGGTGGTGCAGCATGGCTGGTTCGACGACGAACGACGCGTCCGGGTCGAGGACGACGAGGTCGGCGTCGGCGCCCACCGCGATCCGGCCCTTGGCGCGCAGGCCGGCGAGGTCCGCCGGTCCCGTGCACATCCAGCGGACCACGTCGGCGAGGCTGTGGCCACGCGCGCGGGCCCCCGTCCACACGGCGGGCAGCCCGATCTGCACGGACGCGATCCCGCCCCAGGCGGCGGCGAAGTCGCCGGTGTCGATCTGCCTGACCGCCGGCGTCGACGGGGAGTGGTCGGTGACGACGCCGGCGAACAGTCCCTCGGCGAGCGCGTCCCACAGCCGGTCCTGGTTCGTCCGGCCCCGGATGGGTGGGGCGCACTTGAACACGGTGGCGCCGTCGGGCACCTCCTCGGCGGTGAAGGTCAGGTAGTGCGGGCAGGTCTCGACGCTCAGCGGCAGTCCCTCCACCCGGGCGGCCAGGACGTCGTCGAGCGCGTCCGCGGCGGACAGGTGCAGCAC
This sequence comes from Frankia sp. RB5, assembly GCF_059816245.1. Classification (NCBI taxonomy): domain Bacteria; kingdom Bacillati; phylum Actinomycetota; class Actinomycetes; order Frankiales; family Frankiaceae; genus Frankia; species Frankia sp. RB5. The sequence continues at coordinate 103,798 of NZ_JCBATA010000022.1, read as the reverse complement.
GTGCAGCCGGGCGCCGGTCGCCGCGGACAGCGCCGCGAGTCCCGCCACCGCCCGCTTCTCCGCGGCCGGTGGCCGGGAGGCCAGCCAGCTCGCGAACGCCCGGCCGACCACCGGCGGGGCCGCGGCGAGGACCGTGGGCGACTCGGCGTGCACGACGGTGAGGGCGCCCATGCGGGCGGTGTGCCCGACGGCGGCGGCCAGGACGTCCATCGACACGTGCGGGAACTCCTCGACCCCGGACGGGGCCAGGAACGCCTTGAATCCGAAGACGCCGGCGTCGTGCAGCGCGGCGAGGTCGCGCTGGCGGCGGGTGTCGGCGCCGATGATGCCGCCCCAGAAGCCCACGTCGACGGCGATCTGCCCGGCGGCCGCGGCCCGCTTGGCCTCGAGGGCGGCGAGCGACGTCGTCGGCGGGATCGCGTTCAGCGGCATGTCGATGATCGTGGTGACGCCGCCGGCGGCCGCCGCCCGGGTCGCGGTGGCGAATCCCTCCCACTCGGTGCGGCCGGGCTCGTTGACGTGCACGTGGCTGTCGACGACGCCCGGCATCAGCACGAGGTCGCCGAGGTCGGTCACCGGCACCCCCGCCGGCGCCTCGGTCAGCACCGTGACCGCCGTGATCCGGCCGGCCTCGACGTGTACCGCCGCGGGACGCTCGCCGTCGGGGAGGATGACCCGGCGCGAGCGCAGGACCCGCGGGCGCTCGGGCAGTGCCAGGCGGGGCAGTGCCAGGCGGGAGAGTGCCAGGCGGGGCAGTGCCAGGCGGGAATCAGCCAGGGCAGGGCCAGAAGGGGCGGAGTCGCTCATGCTGGCGGGTCACCTCCAGGGGCGCCAGGCAGGTCGACAGGGTTTTCCAGATCAACGAGGTCCTGCGGGCGGACGGGGACGCGGCGCAGGTCGCGGCCCACCGCCGCCCGGATCGCCGCGACGATCGCCGGCGTCGCCGTGCAGGTGGGGGCCTCACCGACACCCTTCACCCCGTACGGGGCTTCCGGCTGTGGCTCGGTGACGGCCACGAAGTCCAGGTCGGGGACGTCGGCGGCGGTGGGCAGCAGGTAGTCGTGGAAGGTCGGGTTCGTCACCCGCCCGCCGTCGGTGACCAGCTCCTCCATCACGGCCAGGCCCAGGCCCTGCGCGGTGCCGCCCTCGACCTGGCCGCGCAGCGCCAGCGGGTTGAGCACGGTGCCGCAGTCCTGGGCCAGCGCCATCGACACGACCCGGACCAGCCCCAGGTCGAGGTCGACGTCGACGACGGCCCGATGCGCGGCGGCGGCGAAGGCGACGTGCGGATCCCCCTGGCCGGCGGCGTCGAGCGCGGTGGTGCGCCGGTGGTGAAAGGTGAACTCGGCCTCGACCGGGCCGGCGGCGAGCGCGTCGGCCAGCGTGAGGCGCAGGCCCGCCTCGGCGCCCACGATCCGTCCCGCGGTGATGCGCAGGCTTGCCCCGGGCGCCTCGACGACCCGCGCTGGCAGTCCGGCGGTGCGGGCCACGCGGGCCAGCAGGCGGTCGGCGACCGCGACGCACGCTCCGCGCACCGCCCCGCCGCTCATCCAGGTCTGGCGGGACGCACTGGTGGAGCCGGCGCTACCGATCGCGGTGTCCGCCGGGCGCAGCACGACCTGGTCGACGCCGAGCTCGGTGCGGGCGATCTGCTCGGCGATGGCGACGAACCCCTGGCCGACCTCGGCGCAGGCGCTGTGGATGCTGGCCCGCGGGGTGCCGTCGGCGGCGAGGTCGAGGCGGACGCGAGCCACGGAGGAGTCGTCCATGCCCTCGGAGAACAGCAGGTTCTTGTAGGCGAGGGCGTATCCGACGCCGCGACGCACCCGGCTCGGGTCGGCGGCGGCGGGCAGGCCGCCGGGCAGGGTGAGGCCCGTCGGGCCGGCTGGGCCAGCCGTCGGTGACGGGGGCAGGGGTCGGGCGGCGACGAGCTGGATGAGTTCCCGGGCGGGTAGCGGGCCGCCCATCACCTGGCCGGTCGGCAGGATGTCGCCCGGGCAGATGGCGTTGCGCACGCGCAGCTCGACGGGGTCCAGGCCGACAGCGTCCGCCAGCCGGTCCAACTGGGCCTCGTGGCCGATGGTCACCTGCGGAACGCCGAACCCGCGCATGGCCCCGCAGGGCGGGTTGTTGGTCCGCACCACCACCCCGTGCAGCCGCGCGTGGGGCACCCGGTACGGACCGGCCGCGTGGGTGACCGCGTTGGCCAGCACCGCCGGGGACGACGACGCGTAGGCGCCGCCGTCGAGGACCAGACGGGCCTGGACGCTGACCAGATCGCCGGCACGGGTGGCGGTGTGCCGGAACCACATGCGGGCGGGATGACGGTGGGGATGGCCGAGGAACGACTCGACCCGGTCGTAGGCGATCCGGACCGGCGCCCCCGCTGCCCGGGCCAGCAGCGCCCCGTGGATCTGCAGGGTGATGTCCTCGCGCCCGCCGAACGCGCCCCCCACCCCGGCCAGGGTGAGCCGGACGAGATCCTCCGGCAGGGCCAGGCAGGCGGCGAGCTGCTCGCGGTCGGAGTGCAGCCACTGGGTGGCGACCCGCAGGTCGACGCCACCGTCCGCCGCCGGGGTGATGAGGGCCGCCTCGGGTGCGAGGAACGCCTGGTCCTGCATGCCGACGACGTAGTGGTCCTCGATCACCACCGGACCGTCGCGGTCGGGGTCGCCGTGGCGAACGTCGATCTCGCGGTAGAGGTTGCCTGCCGGGTGCAGGCGAGGCGTGTCCGGGGCGAGCGCGAGCGCGGGATCGGTGTGGGGCGGCAACGGCTCGTAGTCGACCTCGATCGCCGCGAGGGCGCGGCGGGCGGTACGGGCGTCGACGGCGGCCACCGCGGCCACCGGCTCCCCGGCGTAGCGGGCCTCGGTCGCGGCGAAGACGGGCTGGTCGGCGATGATCAGCCCGTAGGTGGCGACGCCGGGCACGTCTGCGGCGGTCACGACGGCCGCGACGCCCGGCAGCTGGCGGGCCGTCGCGGTGTCGACGCGGCGGATCCGCGCCCGCGGGTGTGGGCAGCGCAGGGTCCGCCCGTGCAGCATTCCCGGGACCCGCAGGTCCCCGGCGTAGGGGAACGTCCCGGCCACCTTCGCCGGGCCGTCCGGGCGGCGGGCGGACGCGCCGACGCCGCCGCTCACCGTGCGTCCCTGTCTCGTTGGACGGCCCTGTCGCGCTGGACGGCCTGGACGGCGGCGATGATCCGGCCGTAGCCGGTGCAGCGGCAGATGTTGCCGGCCAGCGCCTCACGCAGTTCGTCCGCGTCGGCGTCCGGCCGGCGGGTGAGCAGGTCCGTCACCGCGACGACGAAACCGGGCGTGCAGAAGCCGCACTGCACGGCCCCCTCGGCGAGAAACGTCGCCCGCACCGCGCGGGCGAGCCCGACGGTCCCGAGCCCGGCGACGGTGACGACCCGGGCCCCGTCCGCGTCGGCGGCGAGCACCGTGCACGACGCCGCGAGCCGGCCGTCGAGCAGCACCGAGCAGGCGCCGCACCGCCCCTGCTCGCAGGCGTCCTTGACCGCCGTCACGCCGAGGGCGTCACGCAGCACCGTCAGCAGCGAGTCCCCGATCCAGGCACCGCTGACCGTGCGCGGGAACCCGTCGACGTGCAGCCGGTAGGTCTCCCCGCCACTCACGTCGGCTCATCCGGTGTCGCGGCGGGGAGCAGGCAGCGGGTGAACGCGCGGCCGGCGAGCACGCCCGCCGCGTGCCAGCGGTACTCGGCCGACTCCCGCGGGCCGACGGGCAGGGCCGGCGCGATCCGGGCGGCCGCCGCGGTCACCAGGTCGGCGAAACGGCGGGCCGCGGCGGGTGACGCCGTCCCGGTTGCCCAGTCGATGTCGCCCGCGGCGGCGCTCTCGGCCTCCTCCATCCGGGCCGGCAGCCGGCCTACTCCCCCGATCGCGCAGGTCAGGCTGCGGCGTAGCCGGTCGACGAGGACGGCGCAGGAGACGACGGCGGGGAAGGCCGCCTGCCGTCCGCCGATCTTGAGGTAGGTCTGCGGACCGCCCGGTCGGGCCAGGCGCACCGCGGTGACCACGGCACCTGGTGCGGGGCCGGCGGCGAGGAAGCGGGCGAGCGGCAGCCGAGCGGGCCCGCTCGGCGAGGCGGTGAGCACCTCCGCGTCGGCGGCGGTGAGGAACGTCAGCAGGTCGCCGGCCGGCCGGGCCGAGCCGAGGGCTCCGCCGACCGTGCCGGTGTTGCGGATCTGCACGGACCCGACGACCCGGGCGGTCCGGGCGAGCCCCGGCGACAGGGACCAGCCGACGAGATCGGTGTAGGTCACGCCGGCGCCGACGGTCAGACTGTCGGCGCCGGCGCCGCGCACGCGCAGTTCCTGCACCCGCCGCAGGGCGACGACGGCGTCCGCGCGGCGCTCGCCGGAGCGCAGCGCGGGCACCAGGTCCGTCCCACCGGAGAGCAGGACGACCTCGGTACCGGACTCGCGGGCGCCGGCGAGCATGTCCACCGCCTCCCCCACCGTGCGCGGGCGGTACATCGCCGACGCGGGGCGAGCGGGCGAGGAGTGCATGGCATCCGACACTAGAGGCGGAACGTTACGTTGATGTTCGTCGCATCGTCGTCACCCAGTGTTACATGCTCGGCGTCGCGAGGAAACACGAAGACGTTTTTCTCGGGGTAGGGGCCCTTGTCCCCCTTTGGCCGGATCGGTCGTGTCCGCGTCGCGCGACTGTGCGATACAGGAGGGGACCGGGATAGGAGGGGACCGACGAGCGAGGTGGGCATGTCACGTCGTCTGAGGAACACCACTCCCGCGCTGCGCCATGGCTGGCATCCGGTGGCCCGCTCGACGGAGGTCGGCGACGAGCCGGTGGCCGTGCGCCTGCTCGGGGAGCCCTGGGTGGTCGCCCGGCTGGACGACAGGCTGGCCGCCTTCGCCGACCGGTGCCCGCACCGGCTCGCCCCGTTGTCCGCCGGCCGGGTGGACGCGGACGAGCTGGTCTGCGGCTACCACGGGTGGCGGTTCGTCGCGTCCGGCGAGTGCACGACGGTGCCCGCTCTCGGCCCTGGCACGCCACCGCCCAGACGGGCCAGGGCGGTCCCCGCCTGGGGGGTCACCGAGCGGCATGGCCTGGTCTGGATCGCGCCGCGGGAGCCGGTGGCCGAGCTGATCGAGCTGCCCGAGGAGCACTCGACCGGCTTCGACTCGGTGTGGCTCGAGCCGACCCGCACCACCGCGTGCGCCGGCCTGCTGGCCGACAACTTCCTGGACACCGCGCACTTCCCGTTCGTGCACGCGGACACGATCGGCGCCGGCGAGGACACCGCCGTCCCGCCCTACCGGGTCACCCCCGACGGCGACGGCTTCGTGGTCCAGCTCGAGCAGGTGGTGGCCAATCCGGAGGATCCCCTGGTCGCGACGGGCGAGCACCCCCTCGTCCAGCGCCGCTGGACGACCTACGTCTACCGGCCGCCGTTCATGCTCCGCCTGCGGATGGAGTACCCGGACGCCGGCACGATCACCAGCATCCTGTTCTGCCTGCAACCCGAGGACTCCGGCGCCACCCGCGTCTACACCCGGGTGCTGCGCGACGATCTCGGGGGCGACGCGGACCGGCTGGCCGAGGCCGCCCGCTTCGAGCAGCGCGTCCTCGACGAGGACCTGGCTCTGCAGGAACGCTTCGACCTCGACGGGCTCCCCCTGCTCGGCGACGACGGCGAGCCCGCCGAGGAGGTGAGCATCCGCGCCGACGCGGCGGGAGTCGCCCTGCGCCGCGCCCTGGCCGCCCTGGTCGACCGGCACACTCCCGCGACGGCCCGGGAGCGCCGCGTCGCCCGGCGAACGGCGGATATCCGACAGGCAAGGCGCTGACTTCCCAGCTCAACGGCTCGGCGCGCAACCTACGATGGAGATCGCCGATGCGGGCCGGGAGGCAGGACTTCATGACGGAGCTGGGGAGCGGGGCGGTCTGGGCCGATCTCGATCCGCGGGAGTTCGAGCGGTTCCGCCGGCTGGTGAGCGCGTCGGGTCGGCGTGCCGAGGCGAGCCTCGCGGGGCTCGCCGACCGGGAGCTGGCCGTCGCGCTCGGGGTGGCGTCGGCGCAGGGCGCGTTGCTGCCCGAGGCGCTGCTGCTGTTCGGCCGGCCGGAGGCGATCCGGTGGCACCTGCCGTTCCACGAGGTGGCGATGCAGGTACTGCGGGGCGAGGTCGCCGAGGTCAACGACTTCTTCCACTGGCCGCTGTTCCGGCTGGCCGAGGAGCTGCTCGCCCGGTTCCGCGCCCGTACCGCCACGCAGGCCGTCCGGTACGAGCTCGTGCGGGTGCAGGTCCCCGCCTGTTCGGAGCAGGCGTTCCGGGAGCTGCTGACCAACGCGCTGACCCACCGGGACTACACCGTCCCGGGCGTGGTGCACGTCCGCTGGGGCGAGGACGGCATCCAGATCGCCAATCCGGCCCGCCTGGGTGTCGACCCGCGTCCCGGCACCGCGCTGTCCGGGCTGCCCGTGGCGCGCAACCCGCTGCTCGTGGACGCCTTCCGGCGGGCCGGTATCGCCCAGCGCACCGGGCGGGGCGTCGGTCGGGCGATCGCCGAGCAGCTCCGCCACGGTCTCGCCGCGCCGCGCTTCGAGCGGTCGACCGACCGGGCCGTCATCGCCCTGCTGCCCGGCGACGACCCCGATCTCGCCTTCGCGCGGTACGTCGTGGCCCGCGAGCATCTCGGCCAGCCACTGGGACGCGCCCACCTCCAGCTGCTGACCGCGCTGATCCACCGCCATCGGCTGCGGACCGCCGAGGCGGCGGCGCTGCTCACCACGGACCGATCCCATGCCCGGGCGACGCTGTTCGGCCTGCTGCGGGCGGGCCTCGTGCAGGTCAGCGGCGACAGCGCCGGCCGTACCTGGCAGCTGACCGACCAGGTGCGGCGCGACCTTCGCGACAGCGCCGCGCACGTCCGCGACCAGCTCACCGGTCGGACCGGACCGGCCACGCCCGCACCTGCCACGCCCGCACCTGCCGCGCATGGCCCGGCTGGGCCCCACGCGTCGGCGGGATGGGCGATCCCGGACGCGGGTCCTGCCCTGCCGCCGGCGCGGCGGGCCAGCGGTCGTCCCTGACGGGCCCCGCTCAGGGACGGGTGTGCAGGAGGCGGCCGAGGGACGCCAGGGTGCGCAGTGGGGACGGGAGAGTGCAGCCCAGGGCCGTGGCGGCCGTGTCGACGGCTACCAGTTCGCCGAGCACCGCCTCCCAGGGGGCGTCGCTCATCAGGCCGAGCAGGGGCAGCGGGCAGGCCGCGCGCACCCAGCCCTGGTCGACGACGGCGAAGCCGCCACCCATGCCCTCGATCGCCCGCGCGACGGTCAGCATGTCGTCGTCGCGAACCCCAATGATGATCACCTGACCGGGGTCGCGGCCGGTGGTGAACCCCAGCGCGCCGCGTACGAGCCCGCAGCCGCGCAGCAGGCCGATCTCGACCGAACCGCCGTCCCCGGTCTGGCTCGAGAAGACCGCGACCTTCTGCAGGTCACGGGTCGGATCGGCGGTGACCTGCTCACCGCGGACGGTCGGTGCCATCCGCGCCACGCGGACCTGATGGCGGGCCGCCGCAGCCGGCCGCGTGCCGGCGGCGGGCCCGAGCGTCGCCGCCGCGGGCGAGGGCAGCGGAACAGCACTGTCGATGCTCGCCACGGCGACGCTGCCGTCGCGCCCGCCGGGGCAGGCGAAGGAACCGGCGTGCAGGTCCGCCGGCAGCCGGACGCGACCATCCGCCCAGGACGGTGGCGGATCCGCGTTCTCGAACAGCGGCCGTCCGCGTTCGGCGGCGATGCGGCCGCCGGCGACGACGACGTCCGGGGGCGCGGCGTCCGCCAGCGCGGCGACCACCTGCAGGTCGGCGAGCCGCGCGGGGGCGATCGAGCCGAGCACCGCCTCCAGGCCGTGCGCGCGGGCGGGTAGCAGGGTGGCCCGCCGGATGGCCTCGATCGGGCTGGTTCCCTGGCTGACGGCGAGGTGCACGTCATGGTCGACGTGGCCGTGGGTGGCGAGCTCCGCGACGGTTCTGATGCCCGCGCGGACGGGGCTGGCGAGGGCCTGGCGCAGCCCGTCGCCAGCCCCCGCCGCCAGCGCGGACAGCCCGTTCGTCCCAGTGGCGGACGGTCCGATACCGCCGCCCGCGCCGGCGGGCGCCCGGCCCGCACGGGCGAGGATCCGCAGGGGCGTCGCGGAGCCGGTCGCGAACTCCACCGCACGGGTCCCACCGAGCGCGGTGAGCGCGGTCGAGTCGGCGAGCAGGGTGCCGGTGCCGTGCGGGACGATGAGCCGGGCCAGTTCCCCCGGGCTGAGCAGGGTGTCCTCGATGCGCAGCCCGGCGTCGACGTAGGCGGGCAGCACGTGGCGGCCCGCGGCGTCGAGGGAACGCCGTCCGCCCAGCACCCCTGGCTTCGTCACCGCGGCGATGTACCGCCCGACGATGAGGATGTCCCGGCTGACCACGCTGCCGTCGTGGACGACCACGACCAGCCCGCCGCGCACGACGAGATCCGCGTCCTCGTCGCCGCGGGCCACCCGGCGCAGCCGCTCCACCTGGACGGCCGACGGCACCAGCCGCTCCACACCGGCCAGCCGCTCAGCACCGGCCAGCCGCTCGACGGGTTCGGGGCGGCCCGCCGGCTGGGCGGGCGGCACGGGACGGCCGGCGTCCGGCACCGCCGGTGGGCGGCGCGGGATCGTCGACCGGGTTGTTGACGCCAGCCAGGGTCCGCGGCTGGTGCGTGCGACGTTCACGCGTGATCCTTTGTCCTCATCCTCGCGGCTGTCCTTGTCCTCGCGGCCACCGCTAGCTGCCGCGTCCCGAGTTCGGGCCATACCGGGCGAGGACGATCGCCTCGATGACGCCGACGACCGCGTACAGCGCGATGCTCGCCGCGGTGATGACGACGACGGACGCCCACACCCCGCCGTAGTCGAAGGTCTGCTGGGCGCGCTGCATGGAGTAGCCGAGGCCCTTGCCGGTGGCCAGCCATTCGGCCAGCAGGGCCCCGATGATCGCGCCGGGGACGGCGATCCGCGCGGAGACGAACAGCGCGGGCAGGGCGCTGGGCAGCGACACCTTGCGCAGCACCGTCGCCGGGCCGCCGCCGTAGGCGAGCACGAGGTCGGCGGCGGCCGGCGGGCCGGAGCGCAGGCCGAAGACCAGGTTCACCAGCGACGGGAAGAACACGATGATGCCCGCGATCACCCCGACGGCGGTCAGCCCCCGCCCGAACACCAGCGTGAGCAGCGGGATCATCGCGACCAGCGGCACGGAGCGCAGCATCAGCGCGACCGGCATCAGCGCCCGCTCGACCGAGCGGAACAGCACGAACGTGACGGCCACGACGATCGCCGCCGCCGTGCCCACCAGGTAACCCATCCCGGCGTCACCGAGGGTCCGCCACAGGCCGTCGAGGATCACCCGTCGGCTCCGCGGCGCCTTCTCGGCGGTGAACAGGTAGTCCCAGACCGCCTTCGGGTCCTTCGCTACCAGGGAGTTCAGGTCGAAGACGGCGATGAACGCGTACCAGAGCCCGATGATCACGGCCACGGACGCCACCACCGACAGCATCGTCCGTCCCAGCCGCCACGCGACCGTGGCGATCATCCGGCACCGCCCGGGTTGCCGCGCGGCGCCCACGGCGTGAGCAGCCGGGCGGCCAGCGCGGTCAGCGCGTAGCCCAGCCCGGCGACGGCCGAGGCGACCACGGCCAGCGCCCACGTGCGCGGGACCTCCAGCGCCTGCTGCGAGTGGACCATCGCCACTCCCAGGCCACGGTCGGCGCCGAGGTACTCACCGATGATCGCGCCGAGGACGGCCGCGGGCGCGGCGATCTGCAGCCCGGCGAAGGTGCTGGGCAGGGCGGCGCGCAGCCGGACGTGGCGCGTCTGGCGCAGCGGCCCGCCGCCGCTGGCCCGCACCACGTCGAGGCTCGCCGGGTCGGCGGCCCGCAGGCCCAGCAGCGTGCCGACCATCGTCGTGAAGAACACCGAGATGCCGGCCAGCGCGATCTGCGGGGTGCTGCCGTCGAAGACGGTGGTCAGGATCGGCCCGATCGCGATCACCGGCAGGCAGTAGGACGCCACCCCGATCTGCAGCAGCACCCGCTCCACGACCGGAACGCCGAAGAAGACGACGGCGAGGCCGATGGCCAGCCCGTTGCCGATCAGCCAGCCCTTCAGCGCGATGCCGATCGTCGCCCGGGCCGACGTCCACATCAGGCGATGGTCGTCCCACAGCGCCCGCACGACCTCCCACGGGGTCGGCACGACGCCGCCGTTACTCAGGACGGTGACGGCGAGCAGCCACCACAGCGCGAGCAGGCCGACGACGCCGACCAGCCCGCCGACCCAGGCCGGCCGTGCGGTCATGCGTCGCTGCCCACCGGCGCCGGCGCCGGCTCTGGCGCCGCGGCGGGCGCACTGCCGGAGAAGAGCAGGGCGGACAGCTCGTCGTGCAGTTCGTGGAAGCGGGGTGAGCGCAGCATCTCCGGGGTGCGCGGGCGCGGCAGGTCGATGTCGACGAGGGCGGAGATCCGGCCGGGCCGCGCGCTCATCACCGCGACCGTGTCGGAGAGGATCACCGCCTCGGGGATGGAGTGCGTGACAAGCACCGTGGTCGTGGCACGCTCGCTCCAGATCCGCAGCAGCTCGAAGTTGAGCCGCTGGCGGGTCATGTCGTCGAGCGCGCCGAAGGGCTCGTCGAGCAGCAGCACCCGCGGTTCGACGACCAGCGCGCGGGCGATCGCGACGCGCTGGCGCATGCCGCCGGACAGCTGCGCGGGCCGGGCCTTCTCGAAGCCGGTCAGCCCGACCAGGCTGATCAGGTCGGCGATCACCGAGCGTTCCACCTTCACGCCGCTGACCTCCAGCGGCAGGCGGATGTTCGCCTCCACCGAGCGCCACGGCAGCAGCGCCGCGTCCTGGAACGCGATGCCGAGATGGTGGCCGCGCCGGGCGGCGGCCGGATGCTCGCCGTGGACCAGCACCTCGCCGGCGCTCGGCGCCTCCAGATCGGCGAGGATGCGCAGCACCGTCGACTTCCCGCACCCGGACGGTCCGATCAGGGTCAGGAACGACCCCTCCTCGGTGGAGATGGTGACGTCCTCCAGCGCGTGCACGGTCCTGCGGCCGAGGCGGAACTCCTTGCGCAGGCCCACCACGCTCACCCCGGAGCCGGAGCCTGGGGCAGCACTCATATCAACTCCGGCTTCTCCTTGTACAGTTCGCGGAGGATGGACAGGTCGAAGAGCTTGTCCGCGGTGAGGTCGACGCCGGCGATCTTCAGCGTCGCGATGTTCTCCTCGACCAGCTCGTCGGTGACGGTGAACAGGCCGTTCTTCTTCGTCTCCGCGGTGAGAATGAGTTTGTTCTGGTCGGTGCTCTCCAGCACCTGTTCCTTCTCGTCGAGGCCGAGGTCCTTGCCGTAGACGGTGGCGGCGAGCTTCGCGCCGAGCGCCGGGTCGGCGGTGGCGTCCTTCCAGCCGCGGATCTCCGCGGTGAGGGCCGCCTTCACCTTGTCCCGGTTCTTCGCGATCGACTCGTCGCTGACCATGAAGGTCTCCGAGACGAGCGGGTAGTTGTGGTCGGCGAGCAGGAAGGTGGTGACGTCGAAACCCTTCACCCGCAGCGAGTTCGGTTCGTTCGTGACGAACGAGAACCAGCCGTCGACGGTTCCCGTGGTCAGCGGCAGCGGGTCGAACTCGACGGGGACCTTCGTGATCGCGGAGGGGTCGATCTTGTTCGCCTTCAGGAAGGCCGTCCAGACCGACTCGTTCGTCGCCTGCACACCGATCTTCTTGCCGAGCATCTCCTGCGGGGAGGTGATCGGCTTCTTCGTCAGCGACATGATGGCGAAGGGGTTCTTCTGGTACTGCGCACCGATGATCTTCAGCGGCGCACCCTGGGTGATCGCGTTTCCGGTGATGTCCGGCGAGGAGATGCCGATAAACGCCTTGCCCGTCGCGACGTCGGTGTCCTGCGGCGTCGCCGACGGGCCGCCGGCGATCAGGTTGACGCCGGAGAATCCGGCCGCCTTGTAGTAGCCGCGCTGGTCGGCGATGTACTCGCCAGCGAACTCGACGTTCTTGATCCAGGACAGCCGGATGGCGAGCGTTCCGAACGATCCGGAGCCACTCGAGCTCGAGTCCTCGTCGTCGCTGCCGCACGCGGCCAGCAGACCGCCCCCACCGACGGAGAGCAGAGTCGCTCCCGCGGTCACGCCCATGCCCCGGCGGAGGAAACCCCGCCGATCCAGACCTTTTGTCACCAAACCCCCATCGACTGCGCCCGCCCACCCGAGCGGTCTCCCGGACGCTAGGAAGGAGGCGTATCCGTCCCATCGCACCCAGGTGAATTGCGGGTAACTCCATTCTGGCCCCCGCCCGGCCGAGCTCGGACAGCACCCGCCGAAATCCGGCGCGGCGAAACACCGCCGAAACCTGAACGCCCAGAACCGGGATTCACGTTCATCTGTCCGACATCGGGCCCCGGGAAGTGCGTCGCGCATCCGCGCCGCGGCGGCCTGCTAGGCTTCGCGCTCGTGCTGCTCAGCCCTCATGAACAGGAACGGCTGCTCATCCATGTCGCGGCCGGACTCGCCCGGGAACGACGCGCCCGCGGGCTTCGGCTGAACCATCCCGAGGCGACGGCGATCCTCACCTCGTTCCTGCTGGAGGGGGCCCGCGACGGCCGCACCGTCGCTGAGCTGATGCACGCGGGCCGCACCGTGCTGACCCGTGAGGACGTCATGGACGGGGTGCCGGAGATGCTCGCCGAGGTCCAGGTCGAGGCCACCTTCCCCGACGGCACCAAGCTGGTGACCGTCCACCGGCCGATCCCGTGATCCCCGGCGAGATCCTGCCCGGCGAGGGGTCCATCGAGATCAACGTCGCCCGGCCCGCCCGGACCCTGGTCGTGCGCAACACCGGCGACCGGCCGGTCCAGGTCGGCTCGCACTACCACTTCGCCGCGGCCAACCCCGCGCTCGACTTCGACCGGGACGCCGCCTGGGGCCACCGGCTCGCGGTGCCCGCCGGCACGGCCGTCCGCTTCGAGCCGGGCGTGGAGCGCGAGGTCGCCCTCGTCCCGCTGGCCGGCGCCCGCGTCGTCCCCGGCCTGCGGGCCGAGTGGGCCGGCGCGCTGGACAGCCGCACCGCCACCGCCGCCCTGCCAGGCTTCCTGGGAGAGGGATCGTGACCAGCCTCGATCGCTCGCGTTACGCCGCGCTGTACGGCCCGACGGTCGGGGACCGCATCCGGCTCGCCGACACCGACCTGTTCATCGAGGTCACCGAGGACCGCAGCCGGGGGCCGGAACTCGCCGGCACCGGCGACGAGGCGGTCTTCGGCGGCGGCAAGGTGATCCGCGAGTCGATGGGGCAGGCGCGGGCCACCCGGGCCGAGGGCGCGCCCGACCTGGTCATCACCGGTGCCGTCGTGCTCGACCACTGGGGCGTCGTCAAGGCGGACGTGGGGGTGCGCGACGGGCGGATCGTCGCGCTCGGCAAGGCCGGCAACCCGGACACGATGGACGGCGTCCACCCGGACCTGGTCATCGGCCCCGGCACCGAGATCATCGCCGGCAACGGGAAGATCCTCACTGCCGGGGCGGTGGACTGCCACGTGCACCTGATCTGTCCGCAGCAGGTGCCGGAGGCGCTCGGCGCCGGGATCACCACGCTGATCGGCGGCGGCACCGGGCCGGCCGAGGGCACCAAGGCGACGACCGTCACACCCGGCCCGTGGAACCTGGCCCGGATGCTCACCGCGATGGACGACTATCCGGTCAACATCGTCCTGCTCGGCAAGGGCAACACGGTCCACGAGGCGGCGATGTGGGAGCAGCTGCGCGCCGGTGCCGCCGGCTTCAAACTGCACGAGGACTGGGGCACCACCCCGGCGGCGATCGACGCCTGTCTGCGAGTGGCGGACGCGTCGGGTGTGCAGGTCGCGCTGCACTCGGACACGTTGAACGAGGCCGGTTTCGTCGAGGACACCCTCGCCGCGATCGCCGGCCGGGCGATCCACGCATACCACACCGAGGGTGCCGGCGGCGGCCACGCACCGGACATCATCACGGTCGCGGCGGCCGGCAACGTGCTGCCGTCGTCGACGAACCCGACCCGCCCGCACACCGTCAACACCCTCGACGAGCACCTCGACATGCTGATGGTCTGCCACCATCTCAACCCGAGCGTGCCCGAGGACCTGGCCTTCGCCGAGAGCCGGATCCGGCCGTCGACGATCGCCGCCGAGGACGTCCTGCACGACCTCGGCGCCATCTCCATGATCGGCTCGGACTCGCAGGCGATGGGCCGCATCGGCGAGGTCGTGCTACGCACCTGGCAGACGGCGCACGTGATGAAGCGCCGCCGCGGCGCGCTGCCCGGAGACGGTGGCGCCAGCGGCGGAGCGGACAACGCCAGGGCTCGGCGCTACGTCGCCAAGTACACGATCTGCCCGGCGGTGGCGCACGGGCTGGACGCGCAGATCGGCTCGGTGGAGCCCGGCAAGCTGGCGGATCTGGTGCTCTACGATCCGGCGTTCTTCGGGGTGCGCCCGTCGCTGGTGCTCAAGGGCGGGTTCATCGCCTGGGCGGCGATGGGCGACGCGAACGCCTCCATCCCCACCCCGCAGCCGGTGCTGCCCCGCCCGATGTGGGGGGCCGCCCGCGGACCGGCGGCGGCGACGTCGCTGACGTTCGTGGCGCCGGCCGCGATCGAGGACGGCCTGCCCGAGCGGCTCGGCCTCGCGACGCCCGTCGTCGCGGTCGAGGACGTGCGCCGGCGCGGCAAGGCCGACCTGCCGGAGAACACCGCCACCCCGGACATCCGCGTCGACCCCGACACGTTCACCGTCTACGTCGACGGGGAGGCGATCGAGGCCGACCCGGCCAGCGAGCTGCCGATGGCCCAGCGGTACTTCCTGTTCTAGCGGGCGGCGTTCTTGATGAACTGCTGGCGGTAGCTGGCGCGGTCGCCGGCGTAGTAGCCGGCGCGGACGTGCCGGCGGGTGGCGTCGTCCTGCGTCGCGCGGGCGGCCGAGTGCCACAGGTAGGCGTCATGCAGCAGCAGGTCGCCGCGGTTGGCGTAGAGGGCGATCTCCCCGGGGACCCTCTCGAAGCCCAGCGGCATCGGCGCGGGGGGCTCGGCGTCGGTGTATCCCCCGGCCGGGCGGGCGTCCGCCGGCACCTCGACGTTGTTGATGTTGAGGTAGGGCGCCGGCGTGGCCCAGCGGTGCGAGCCGGGGACCACCCGCAGGAACCCGTTGGCGGGGCTGGTCTCGTCGATGTGGATGGTGAACGCGGCCCCGGGCCAGACGTCGAGGCTCGGCATCGCCTGCCAGTCGGAGTGCCAGCCGATGCGGGTGTAGCCGGACTCCTGGCCGGGACGGGCGTCCTGGAACACCACCCCGGAACCGGCGCCCTCGAGCATCCACACCTGTCCGCCGAGCAGCCGGCGCAGCAGTTCTACCAGCAGCGGATGCGTCGCCGACGCCCGCACCGCCGGGGAGAGCTCCTCCACGTGCTCGACGTAGTTCACGTACGGCCGCGCGTCGGAGCCCGCCCGCGCCAGGACCGACACCGCCCGTTCGGCGGACGCCCCGTTCCCGTTCGGCTGGGCCTGCCCCTGGTCAGGGCGGTCCAGGTGGCGCGCGTCGAGGTACTGGGTCGAGCCATGACGCCGCGAGACGGATCCGGCGAGGACGCCCTGCTGCGCCCGGACACACTCGTCCTCGATCCGGTCGATCAGCGACGGCGCGAGCAGGCCGCGGAGCAGGACGAAGCCATGCTCGCGGTAGAAGTCGGCCAGGCCCGGCACGGCCAGCGGATCGGGCCCGTCCGGATCGATGTCGAAGACCCCGAGGCCCGCGACCTCGGGCATGGACGGCACGCCGCGTGCCGGCTCGGCGTGACCGCCGCCGCCCGGCCGTGGGCCGCCGCCCACCGCACCGGTCTCGCCCTGGCCAGACCTCGGATCTCCCACGCGCCGTCCCCTTCCCTCGCTGCGCTCTCGACGGCCCGGGCACGCTTGCGACCAGGCCTTTCGGAACATCACACGGTACGGGCGAGGAGTTTCGCCCTCGTTGCCATGGCGCCCGCCGACGCCCGCTAGTGTCGGGTGCGGCCACGCGTGCGGTGACCGGTGCCGTGGCTCGACCCCGAGCTGGACCGCTCGCAGTCCCACTCGTGGTCGTGGCTGTCCCACCTGGCCTGATAGCCCGCCGCGCAGCGGGGTTTCGGCGGTCGGTCGTTCCCACAGGAGGCAAGTGCCGGCACCAGCACGGCCGGCGCCAGCAGCAGGCCGGCCAGGCGCAGCCGGCGGGCACCTCGTCGATGCATCGGTCCTCGTCCCCCATCCCCGTCCCACGCGGCCGTCCGGCCCGCCCGGGGCTGAACTCTCGCACAGGAGGTGCCGGACATGACCGAACTGTCGCCCGACCGACCGGGGCTGGGCGCCGCGGCGGAGTCCGCGGCGCGGCGGGCGACGCTGCTGGTGCTGGCGGACGGCCGAATGCCGACCGGGGGGCACGCCCATTCGGGCGGGGTGGAGGCGGCGGTCGTGGAGGGCAGCCTCGCGGACGTGTCTGACCTGGAACGATTCCTGCTCGGCCGGCTGCACACCGCGGGCGTGGTCGCCGCCGCCTTCGCCGCGGCGACCTGCCTCGCGTTGGCCGGCGACACGGGCGCGGATCCCGGCATCGCCGAGTTGGACGCGGAACTGGACGCGCGCACCCCGTCCCCCGCCGCGCGGGCGGCCAGCCGAGCCCAGGGGCGCACCCTGCTGCGCACCGGCCGCGCCGCCTGGCCGGTCCCGCCGGGCCCACGCGCCCCGCATCACCCGATCGCGCTGGGCATGGTCTGCGCCGGCGCCGGGCTGGCCCCCGCGGACGCCGCCCTCACCGCCGCGCACCTCACGGTCACCGGCCCCTCGACGGCCGCGACCCGCCTGCTGGGTCTGGACCCCATCGCCGTCACCGCCGTCACCGCCCGGCTCGCGGGGGACGTGGCGGGCGTCGCGCGGGCGGGCGAGCGGGCCGCCGGTCTCCCGCCCCGCGACCTGCCGGCCCACACCGGCATCCGGCTTGAGCACCTCGCCGAGCGCCACCGCCTCGCCAGCCCGCGCATGTTCACCTCCTAGTAGGCAGCGCCCACCAGCAGCGGAGCCAGCCGTTCGAGCTGGTCGACGGCCGCGGGGAGATCCGCCGCGAACGGATGCACGAGGACGTGGTCGGCGCCGGCGTCGAGCTGCGCGGTCAGCCGGGCCGCGACGGCCGCCTCGTCGCCCCAGGCGAGCAGGTCGTCGATGAGCCGGTCGCTGCGGCGGCCGAGCACATCCGCCTCGCTGTACCCGAGGCGCAGGTAGTGCCGGGCGTACGGGGAGTGTGCGGCCCCCACGCCGGCGTCGAAGATGGCCCGCAGCCGGCTCCTCGCGGTGTCCGGATCGGTCTCGAGGACCACGGACTGATGCGGGATGACCAGCGAGCCCGGCCCTACCGCCGCCCGCGCGGCCGCCGTGTGCGCCACGGGCTGCAGGAACGGATGGACCCCGTGCGCGCGCTCGCGCGCGAGCTCGTGGGCCCGAGGCCCGAGGGCGGCCAGCACCAGCGGGTAGTCCGCCAGCTGGTTCGCGGTGTCGGCCGGCCGCGCCATCGCGTCGAGGTACTCGCGCAGCATGCCCAGCGGGCGCTCGCCGGAGTGACCGCCGAGCCCGAGCACGAACCGGCCCGGATAGGCCTCGGCGAGCGTCGCGGCACCGGTGTGCATCGCGGTCGCGGCCCGGTTGCCGATGTTGGCGATCCCCGCGCCGACCACGATCCGCTCGGTCGCGGCGAGCATCAGCCCCAGCTGCGCGAACGCCTCCCGGCTGCGCATCGAGGAGGCGACGGGCGTCTCCCCGGTCCAGATCGAGCCGTATCCGAGCCGCTCGATTCGGACGAGCTCCCGCCGCTGGACCTCGACCGAGGTGGCGCCGAGCACGTAGGGCGGAATCCAGACACCGAACCTGCCCAGTCGCTCGCGGACTCGTTCCACCATCATCCGTGCCACCCTTCGACGCTCGCCACCAAAACGGAGGATGCCTCCGCTGGATCGGGGTCAGCTTACCGGAGGCATGCTCCGCAAAGGTCGTGCGGGCGGTGAGCGCCGAGGAGGTACCCTCCCCTCGCCACCGCAAGGGGAGAGACGGCCGACCGTGGCGCGGCGGAGACAGTGGTGCGGCGGAGACAGTGATGCGGCGGAGACAGTGATGCGGCGGAGGGAGTGGCGGTGAGCGGTCCCACCGGCACCCGGCCCAGACGTTCGGACGCGCGAGCCAACCGCGACCGTCTCCTCGCCCAGGCTCGCCAGGCCTTCGCCGAGCACGGCATCGACACCTCACTGGAGGGGATCGCCCGCCAGGCCGGGGTGGGCATCGGCACGTTCTACCGCCACTTCCCCTCCCGCGAGGCGCTGCTCGAGGCCGTGCTGCACGACCGGTTCGACCTGCTCACCAGGCGGGCCCAACAGTTGTCGGCCATGGCCGCGCCCGAGGAGGCGCTGATCATCTGGCTGCGGGAGTTCCTCGACTTCGCCAGCACCTATCGCGGGCTCACCGCCGCGCTCGCGCGCACCCTGCGGGACGCTGACAGCGACCTGCACGCGGCGTGCACGTCGATGCGCGGCGCCGGCGCGTCGCTGGTCACCGCCGCCCAGGGGGTGGGCGCACTGCGCCGCGACCTTGGCGTCCTTGAGGTGTTCACGCTGGTCACCGGCATCGCGTGGGCGTTCGAGCAGTCCTCCTGCGGCGCGCCCGGGCCGCTCGCGATCGATCGGGTGCTCGCGCTCGCCCTCGACGGCCTGCGTGGGCCGGCCGCTGCCGAGGACCCGGCGGCGGCGCCGCGGTGACGTCCCTGTCCCCGGCGGCGCACCGCACGGGTCGCACGGCGATCCGCGCCAGGGCGGCGATCCGGGTCGACCTCGGGCCGCAGGGGTTGCCACGGGTGAGCGACCTGCGCTCGGAGGTTCCGATCGTCCTGCGCCTGACCGCCACGCAGCGGGCGACGGCGACGGATCAGGCGGCCGCGACGGTGCACCTGGTGGGTGCCGCGGCGGGCCCGCTGGCGGGCGATGACCTACGGCTCGACATCGCGGTCGGCGGCGGGGTGCGGCTGCTGGTGCGCTCGGTGGCCGCCATGGTGGCGCTGCCGGGATGGGGGCCGGGGCCGTCGCGGTTCGCCGTGTCCGCCGAGGTCGCCGACGGCGGCGCGCTGGAGTTCGCGCCGGAGCCGACCGTCGTCGCCGCCGGCGCCGACCACGCGTCGACGATCGACGTCCGGCTCGGGGCCACCGCACGGCTGCTGCTGCGGGAGGAGATCCTGCTGGGCCGCTTCGGCGAGGCCCCGGGATCGTTCCACGGAACCCTGCGCGTCGACGTGTCCGGCGCCGGGCCCGCCGCGACGCCGGCGCCGCTGCTGCGCCAGGACCTCGTGCTCGGCCCGGACGTGCCGGGCATGCGCGGGCCAGCCCATCTCGGCGCGGCCCGCGCCGTCGGCTCCCTGCTGGTCGCCGGGCCCGAACAGGCTGGACCCGCGGTGGACGCCGGCGTCGCCGACGGCGCCGCGCTGCTGCCCCTGGCCGGACCGGGCTATCTGGTCTCGGCGATCGCGGACGACGCCGTCAGCCTGCGGCGACGGCTGCTCGCGGGGCCGGCGGACCCCGTCTGGCGGCGGGCGTAGCCGACCGCCGGCCCGGACCGACCAGCCTCAGGCGTGCCCGGCTTCGGCCTCGTCGAGAGGACCGCTCGGCTCGGGCACGGCCGTGGCCACCGGGCGGGACACGCCGTCGTTCCAGGGATCGCGCGGCGGTTCCACGATGGTCGCGGGCCGGGCCGCCGTCGCGGTCGGCGCGCCGTGGTCGGCGTAGGTGCGCCCCTTCCAGGCGGCGCCGCGGCCGGCCCGTTTCAGGCGCGCGGAGTCGACCGTCATCCCGCAGTAGAGGGCGGCGACGGCGGGCAGGAGCAGGGCGCCGGCCAGGGGCTGTCGGTAGTAGCGGATCATCGGCAGGTAGGACAGCGTCATGATCAGCCAGGCGACGGCGCCGACGATCGCGACCGTCGCGTCGCCGGCGGCGAGGCCCGCGATGGTCGCGGCGACGGGGACGACGAAGACGAGCGTCATCCCCAGCACCGTGCCGAGCAGCAGCAGCGGCGAGTGGCGCAGCTGGGCGTACGCGCTGCGGGACACCATCTTCCACAGGTCGGCCAGCCGCGGGTAGGGGCGGCGGCTGTGCACCTGCTCGGCGAGTCCGAGCCAGGTCCGACCGCCGGAGCGCTTGATGATCCGGGCGATGGCCACGTCGTCGATGACCGCGCCGCGGACCTCCGCGAGCCCGCCGGCCGCGAGCAGGGCCTCCCGCCGCACGAGGGAGCAGCCGCCGGCGGCGGCCGCCACCCGCGAGTTCGGCCGGTTCGACCAGCGGAACGGATAGAGCATCGCGAAGAAGTAGACGAACGCCGGGACGATGAGGCGCTCCCAGACGGTCTCGGCGCGCAGCACCGCCATCTGGGAGACCATGTCCAGGTCCTGTGTGCAGGCGGAGGCGACGAGGCTGGTCAGCGAGCCCGGGTCGTGGGCGATGTCGGCGTCGGTGAGCAGCAGGAACTCGGCGTCGCCTGCACAGTCGACGCCCCGGCGCAGCGCCCACAGCTTGCCGGTCCAGCCGGGGGGCGGCTCCGTCGACGCGGTGACGGCGGCCGTCACGTTCGACCCGCCGCGCTTCGCCGCCTCGTCCGCGAGCGCCCGCGCCACCTCGGTCGTGCCGTCTGTGGAGCCGTCGTCGACGAGGATGAGCCGCGCGGGACCGGGGTAGTCCTGGGTGAGCAGCGTCGGCAGGGTCACGGGCAGCACGTCCGCCTCGTCCCGGGCGGGAATGATGATCGCGACGCTGGGCCAGACGCTGGGGGCCCGGCGGGCCGGCAGGCGCTGGTCGGTCCGCCAGAAGAAGCCATGACCGACGGCCAGGTACAGCCAGGCGAGCAGCGAGGCGAGGGCTATCCACTGGATCACAGTCACAGAGAGTGATGCTGCCACGGGAAGTGGGCGCAGGTCCGCCGTGCGGGGTAATTAAGCGTAAAGAACTTTTGGTGTTGCCCCTGGTGGCGACCTCGAAGCGGCGGAACCGGGGACGCGGCTAGCACCGTCGTGCCATTCTGACCTCGGGCGGGTGGCCCGCAGTCGGGTGACCTCCGGCTCACCCCGACCGGTCCCTGGTTCCCGCAGCCGCCGCGCAGGGCCGCCGCTGCACCATAATCGAGGGGTGACACGTAGCCGTCGTTCCGAGCAGACGGCTGACACCCGTCAGGCCCTCGTCTCGGCAGCCCGCCGCCGGTTCGCCGAGCAGGGATTCGCCGCGACCGGCACCGAGGAGATCGTCGCTGACGCCCAGGTGACCCGCGGCGCCCTGTACCACCACTTCCGCGACAAGGCCCAGCTGTTCCGGACCGTCATGGAGCAGGTCGCCACCGAGGTCGCCGAGAAGCTCGTCGCCGGCGAGCTCGCCCGCGACGCCGAGCTGCCCAGCGATGCCTGGACGCAGCTGCGCTCCGGTTTCCAGTCGCTGCTCGACATCTCCACCGCGGACAGCGACTTCCAGCGCATCGTGCTGATCGACGGCCCCGCCGTCCTCGGCGGCGAGGCGTGGGACGAGCTGGTCGAGCGGCACGGGTACCGGCTGCTGTCCGAGTGGCTGGAGCGGGCGATGACCGAGAAGAGCATCGCCCCCGTGCCGGTCGCCCCGCTGACCCGCCTGGTGGCCGCCCTGCTGTCGGAGGCGAGCATCTACACCGCCGGCGCCGCCGATCCGGACACCGCCCGCGTCGAGGTCGGCATCGTGCTCGACCGCCTGGTGCGCGGCCTCAGCCTTGGCAGCGACGACCTCTCCGACCAGTCCTCCGTCAGCGCCGACGGCAGCCCGCCGCGCGTCTGCTGACGTCGTCCTGGCCGAAACGCCGAACGCCGCCCCGGCCGGAGAGATCCGGCCGGGGCGGCGTCGACGAGGTGGTACAGCGGCCCGTCAGGCCTGGCGGGAGGCGCGAATGGACTCCTTGAGCGAGCCCATCGTGGCCAGCACGGCCGACGTCTCGTACCCGCAGTGCGCCATGCAGTTCGCGCAGCGCGGGTCCTTGCCGCGGCCGTAGGAGTCCCAGTCGGTGGTCTCGACGAGCTCCTTGTAGGAGGAGACGTAGCCGTCGCTCATCAGGTAGCAGGGCTTCTGCCAGCCGAACAGCGAGTAGCTCGGAATGCCCCAGGCGGTGCAGTCGAGCTCCTTCTTCCCCTCCAGGAAGTCGAGGAAGATCGGCGAGTGGTTGAGCCGGAACCGCTTGCGCCGGCCGTCCGCGAAGACCTTGGCGAACATCTCGCGGGTCTCCTGCACGGCGAGGAAGTGCTCCTGGTCGGGAGCCTTCTCGTACGCGTAGCCGGGCGAGAGCTGGATCTGGTCGACCTTGAGGTCGTCGTTGAGGAACGTCAGGATGTCGATGACATCCTGCGGGCTGTCGTTGTTGAAGAACGTGGAGTTCGTCCCGACGCGGAACCCGGCGGCCTTGGCCGCGTGGAACGCCCGGACGCACTCGTCGAACGTGCCCTCCTTCTCCACCACCGCGTCGTGCCGCTCGCGCAGCCCGTCGATGTGCAGGACGAAGGTGAAGTAGGGCGACGGGGTGAAGTTCTTGAGCTTCTTCTGCAGCAGCAGCCCGTTCGTGCACAGGATCACGAACTTCTTGCGCTTGACCAGCTCGTTGACGATCTCGTGGATCTGCGGGTGCATGAGCGGCTCACCGCCCGCGATCGCCACGACCGGCGCACCGCACTCCTTGACGGCGGCGAGCGCGTCGTCGACGCTCATCCGCTGCTTCAGGACGGACGCCGGGTGCTGGATCTTGCCGCAGCCCGTGCAGGACAGGTTGCAGGCAAACAGTGGCTCGAGCTCCAGCACGAGCGGGAAGTGCTTGCGACGCAGCAGCTTCTGCTTCGCCAGGTAGGTACCGATACGGAGCTGGTACCGCCACTCAACCGCCACGGCGTAGCTCCCCTCTCTCAGGTCGCCGGTGAAGGACCGATGATCGCTGCACTGACCATACAGCCTGTACGTACAGCCTGCATGTGGATCGTGTGATGAACTGCCGCACAGCCACGTCGCAAGACCGACGCTTCGTGCGCGCGGGCGTTGACGTGGGCAAGATAGGACCAGGTCAGGGGCATGGTCGCGGGACCGGTCGGCGCCGCGATAGCGGGTCGCGGCGCCGCGCCCCCGACCTTCGACGCCTCGTCGGAGGTGGACCACCCCACCACCCGGCCTCGCCATTACCGAGAGTGACATGGGCTCGCGCCCTGCGCGACTCGAGCGCCGGCGAGGCCGAGGGCCGGGCACGTCCCGCGCGCACGCGAGCGGGCCCGGACCTCGGCATGGGTCGCGACCTCGCCACCAGGCGGGTCCCAGCCGGGACCGGCGGCAGGCGGGCGGGCCGGGGAGGCGGTCAGGCGAGGATGTGATCAGGTGGGGATGTGGTCAGGCCGGCGAGGAGGGAGTCGCCGCCGCTCGGCGCAGTTCCTTGGGCAGGTGGAAGGCGACCGTCTCGCGGCCGACGGAGCGTACGGAAACCTCGGTGCGCCCGAGACCGGACAGCGCCTCGGTGAGCTCCTCGACGAGCGACGGCGGCGCGGAGGCACCGGCCGAGATGCCGACCGTCTCCACGCCGTCCAGCCAGGCCAGCCGCACGTCGCCGACGTTCTCGACCAGGTGGGAGGCCGCTCCGTCGCGCTGGCTGACCTGCACCAGGCGGACCGAGTTGGCGCTGTTCGCCGAGCCGACGACGAGGACGAGCTGCGCCGCGGCCGCGACCTTGCGCACCGCGTTCTGCCGGTTGGATGTCGCGTAGCAGATGTCCGCGGAGCCCGGGCCGACGATGGCCGGGAAGCGGTCCCGCAGCGCGTCGACGACCTCGGCGGCCTCGTCCAGGGCCAAGGTCGTCTGCATGAGGTAGGTGACCCGCTCGGGGTCGTCGACCTCGAGGGAGTCGACCTCGGCGGCGGACTGCACCAGCCGGATGCGGCCGGGAGCCTCGCCGAGGGTGCCGTCGACCTCCTCGTGACCGGCGTGGCCGATGAGGAACACCGTGTCGCCGCGGGTGGTGAAGCGGCGGGCCTCGGCGTGCACCTTCTCGACCAGCGGACAGGTCGCGTCGATGACGGACAGCTCGCGGGTGCCGGCCTGGTCCCAGACCGCGGGGGCGACGCCGTGCGCGGAGAACACCACGGTGGCGCCGGCCGGCACCTCGTCGAGCTCCTCGACGAAGACGGCGCCGCGTGCGGCCAGGTCGGCGACGACGTGCGAGTTGTGCACGATCTGCTTGCGGACGTAGACGGGCGCCCCGTGCACCTCCAGCGCCCGCTCGACGACCTCGATCGCGCGCTCGACGCCGGCGCAGAACGCCCGCGGCTCGGCGAGCAGCACCGTGCGACGGCCGACCGCCGCCGCCCAGGCGCCGATCGGCGGGCCGAGGCGGCGCAGGGTGCGCAGGCCGACGACGCCCCGGCGGAGCATGTCGACCCGGCCGAGCGGCTCGTCGGCGGTGTCGACGATCACCCGTACGGCGGCGAAGGGAACGTCACCGGCCCCCTGGGCGATGGGCCCGCTCTCCATGTCCACGGCGATGGCGCCGGTGGCGGCCAGCCGGGTCCGCTCGTCGCCGGTGGCGATCTTCGCGACGGTGACGATCGGGCCGACGTGCACGGTCAGGCCGAGCCGGCGCAGGTCACCGGCGAGCAGCGGGGCGGAGGCGCACCGGCCGACGACCCGGCCGTCGACGCCGCGGATCTCGCTGGCGACGACCACGTCACCCGGCCTGATCCCGGCGGCGAGGCCACCGGAGAGGCCCACGATGGCGACCGCGTCGGGCCGTGCCTCGCGGACGACCCGGGCCGCCCGCTCGGCCCGTTCCGGGCCCATCCCGGTCCGAATCATGATCGTGTCGGTGGGCAGGCCGGACCGTCCGGCGGCCATGGCCTCGAACCGCAGCGCCGTGGCGACCACGAGCCGGGCGCGCCGCCGCGCCGACCCGGCGGCCGCGGGCGTGACCGCGGGCCGGGGTGAGACGGCTGGCGCGGGCGGGGTGACGGTCACCGTGGCGGCGGGCGTGCCTCCCGCCGGGCCGGTGAGGGTCGCGGTGGACGCGGTGCCGCGCCGACCGGCCACGCCGACAGCGGCGTGGACGGCCGAGCGCCGGTGGACGGCCGACGAGGGCACCGACGGCGACAGCGGATCCTGCGTGGGGATCACCGCCGCCTCGCCGGTGGCGCCAGTGCCACCCGAGGAGCGAGTGGCGCCGTCACCCGCGGCGGCGCCGGGGGCGGCCCGGTCGCCGCCCGGGGATGCGGACGTGTTCATGACGTGGACACCCCGGTGAGGCTCACGTACCGACCGAGTGCCGTCAGTGGGAAGACCAGCCGGTACAGGTTGTAGTTCAGCGAGAAGTCCCACGGGAAGCCGGTGCCGGTGAAGTAGGGCTCGTCCCAGGTGCCGTCGGGCCGCTGGGTCTCGCACAGCCACCGCACGCCGCGCCTCACCGCCAGGCTGTTCGGGTCGACGGCCAGCAGCGCGAGCAGCGCCCACGCCGTCTGGGAGGCGGTGAGCGCGCCCCGGCCGATCCAGGCCGGATCGGTGTAGGAGCGCAGGTCCTCGCCCCAGCCACCCTCGGGTGCCTGGTGCTCGACCAGCCAGCGCACCGCGGCGGTGATCGCCGGGTGGTCGGTCGGCACGCCGGCGGCGATCAGCGCCGGCACGACCGCCCCGGTGCCGTAGACGTGGTTCACGCCCCAGCGCCCGAACCACGATCCGCCCGGCTCCTGGTTGTCCAGCAGCCACTGGACGGCCCGCTGGGTGATCGGGTGATCGGAGCGGCCGAGGTCGGCGAGCATCTCGACGAGGTGCGCCGTGACGTCCGCCGACGGCGGGTCCACGACCTCGCCGAAGTCGCAGAACGGGATCTTCGTGGCGAGCATCCGGACGTTGTCCGCGTCGAAGGCGCCCCAGGCACCGTTCGACGAGCGCATCCCGACGCTCCAGTCGACCCCGCGGGCCGCCGCCGCGCGCATCGCGGCGGCCAGCGCCGGGTCGGCGTCCTCGACGGTGGGCCGCCCCGCGGCGGCGTGCTCGTACGCGCCGCGCAGCGCCGGCGGGACGACGTGCTCGGCGCCGAGCAGGCGGCGCAGCGCCAGCACGACCTCGGCGGTGTCGTCGACGTCGGGGTAGAAGTCGTTGTCGAACTCGAACGCCCAGCCGCCGGGGGCGAGCTCGGGGCGGCGGACCGCCCAGTCGCCGGCGACCCGGACCTCCTCGTCGACGAGCCAGCGGCCGGCCTTCACCATCGCCGGGTGGTCCGCGGGCACGCCCGCGTCGGCCAGGGCCACCACCGCGAGCGCGGTGTCCCAGACCGGCGACTGACAGGCCTCGATCTGCCGGATCGGGCCTTCCGGCGTGTCGCGGCGGATCACGAACCGCTCCATCCCACGGAACGCGGTGGCGATCACCGGGTGGTTGAGCGGGTAGCCCATCAGGTGCAGCGCCATGACGGAGTAGACCCACGGCGGCTGGATGCCGCCCCAGCACCCGTCGGCCTCCTGGCGGGCGACGACCCACTCGGTGGCCCGGCGCAGCGCCAGGGTGCGCAGCAGCCCGATCGGCCGGCGCTCATAGCGGTGCAGCGCCCGGTCGAGCCGCTGGAAGACGCCCTCCCAGCTGCGCAGCGGCGCCAGCTTGCGGGCGGGCGCCGCGACCTTGAGCTCGTCGATGTCGAAGCCGAGGTCGTGTGACGGGCGCAGCGAGCCGACGATCGTCAGCGCCACGACCGTCTGCCGCGCCCAGCAGGCGAAGTCGTAGACGTTCAGCGGCACCCACGACGGCAGGAAGATCAGTTCCGGCGGGATCACCGGCACGTCGTCCCACGACCACTGGCCGAGGGCGGCCAGCCAGATCCGGGTGAACACCCGGGAGGCGGCCACCCCGCCCTTCGCCCGCACCAGCTCGGCCGCCCGCGCCATGTGCGGCGCGTCGACGGCGTCGCCGGCCAGGCGCAGCGCGATGTAGGCCTCGATGGTGGTGGACAGATCGGCCGGTCCGCCGTAGAAAGTGGCCCAGCCGCCGTCGTCGAGCTGCTGGGAGCGGACCCACCGGGCGGTCTGCTCGGTCTCCTCGGCCTCGCGGATGCCGAGGAACTGCTTCATGAACAGATCCTCGGCGTCCATCGTGACGTTGGTCTCGAGGTCACCCTTCCACCAGCCCTCGTCGTCCTGCAGGGCGAGCAGGTGGTCCCGGGCCCGCGCCGCGGCGGTGTCAGCGCTGATCGGGCCGGAGCCGGCCGCGGGGGCCGGCGCGGCGCCGTCGGTCGCCGTGCTCTCGCGCGGCGCCGATGCGGTGGGCAGCGGCGGTGAGGACCGGGAGATCCCGTAGGCATCGGCGGTGGCGGGCACCGGGATGGTGGGCCGCTTCACGCTCTGCTCGGCCGCCGGAGCAGCCGGAGACGGGTCCGAGGTCAGGCTCATCGACGACTCCCCTCGTCGTACGTGCGATGGTCAGGCGAACGGTCACCAGGCTGGTCGCCGCCCCACCACCCGGCGGCACCCCGACCTGGGACGGGGCGGCGGGTGGTCCAGGCGGCATGAGCGCCTGTGCACACCTGCGGCCTCCTTCAGCGATCGCGCTCGGTCACGAAACGGGCCAGCGCGAGCAGCTCGGCCTCGGCCCGCTCCGGCATCGACTGCGAGCGCAGGACGTTCTCACACGCCTTGAGCTGGCGGTCCGCCTCGGCGGTCGTCCAGTCGCGGCCGCCGGCCCGCTCGATGAGCTCGGCGATGTGGGCGAGTTCCGCTTCGCTGGCCTCGCCGGTGGTGGTGAGGAAGGCGCGCAGCTCGTCGGCCGCGGCGCCGCCGGCCTCGAGGGCGACGACGACCGGTACCGACTTCTTGCGCGAGCGCAGGTCCGACAGCACCGGCTTGCCGGTCACCGACGGGTCGCCCCAGATACCGAGCAGGTCGTCGATGAGCTGGAAGGCGGTGCCCAGGCGCGAGCCATACTCGGCCAGCGCGTTCACCAGTTCGTCGTCGGCGCCGGCGAGCATGGCGCCCAGCGACGCCGAGCAGGCCAGCAGCGCGCCGGTCTTGCCGTCCTCCATGTGCAGCGTGTCGGCCACGGTGACGTCGGAGCGGCGCTCGAACATCAGGTCCTCGGCCTGGCCGCGGACCAGTTCCTGCACGCCGGCGCTCAGCGACAGCGCGGCGCGCCGAGCCGGCTCGCCGGGCACCTCGAGCAGGATCTGGACGGCGAGCCCGAGCAGGGCGTCGCCGGCCAGGATCGCGCCGTCGGCACCGAAGACCGTCCAGGCGGTGGCCCGGTGGCGGCGCTCGGTGTCGCCGTCCATCAGGTCGTCGTGCAGCAGCGAGAAGTCGTGGACCAGCTCGACGGCGACGGCCGCGGGCAGGCCGACCTCCGCCGGCGCGCCGGCCGCCTCGGCGGACAGCAGCGCGAGCGCCGGGCGCACGAGCTTGCCGCCGCCACCGGTCAGCGGCTCGCCGGCGGCGTCCACCCAGCCGCGGTGGTAGGCGACGACGTGGCGAAGACGCGGGTGCAGGCGGTCCACCACGGCGCGTAGCGCCGGCACGGTGAGGGTCCGCCCCCGCTCGATCGCATCCGGAACCGTCATGGTCATACCGGGAATCCCCCAATGGATGAGTGGCCTTGCTGGCCGGTGGGCACCGGCCCAGCGGCCACCGTCGACCCGGTGGCCGCCGCGTTCTCCCCCCGTGGATCCGGAAGATCCGACACTTCCGATGGCAACAGCCGGGCCGCGCCGCTCGCCGGATGCCCGCCGGCGGACCGGGCCAACCCGGTGACGACAACCCCCATGCCGGCCAGGCTCTCACGGGCCGCAGCGAGTCCGCTACGCACGGCCGATTCCATGGTCGCGGGCCACCCGGTGTCGGTCCACGTCCCGGCCAGGGCGAAGTGGGGCAGGCCGGTCGACGCTCCCGGGCGCAACGCGAGCGAACCGGGCGCCTGCCGGAAGGTCGCCGTGCGCTCCCGGGTCACGAAGACCTCGATCGGCTCGGCGGCGCGGGCGGCCGGAAACAGCCGGGCCATCTCCTCGACGAACATCGCCCGCAGCTCGTTCGCCGGCCGGTCGATCCAGGGCCCGGCCGCCGACTGCGACAGCGCGAGATACTGGGCGCCGGGCGGGCCGGAGGCGGCGAGGCCGGAGGAGATCGTCCGATCGAAGATCCACTGGATCGGCGAGTCGACGACGGCGAGGAACGGCCCCTCGATCACCTGCCGGGGGTAGATCATGTGCACGTTGATGATCGGCGAGTCACCGAGCTCGCCCAGCGCCGCCCGGTCCGTCGTGGCATCCGCCGGCAGCAGCGCGGCCGCGGCGGGCGGCTGCACCGCCAGCACGACCGCGTCCGCGCGCAGCTCGCCGGACTCGTCGGTGCCCGCGACCGCCTCCCCACGGCCGGTGCCGCCGGCGGTGACGGCCAGGCGCCAGGTGCCGCCGGCCGCGGCGGTGATCGAGCGGACCTTCGCACCGAGCCGCACGTCGGCGCCGGCGGCGGCCAGGGCGCTGGCCGCCGCGTCGCCGTGCAGCCGGGACAGCGGCACCTCGGCCCAGCCGAGGTCGCCGGCGTCGGCGCCCTCCAGCAGGCCGGTGCGCACGACCTTCGCGGCCAGGCCCAGCGACGCCTCGTCGGCCGGCGCGTTCAGCGTCGCGACCGTCAACAGCTCCCACAGGGCCGACGTCGCCGCCGGGCCCTGACCGTGCGCGGCGAGCCAGCTGCCGAACGAGCGCCCGTCCACGGCCGCGGAGCGCTGGTCGAGCCGGCCGAGCTGGAACGCGGCGAGCCCGGCGCGCAGCCGCTCGGCCAGCGGCAGCGCCCGGTAGCCGAGCAGCGCCGGGGCCAGGTGCAGTGGCGCGGGCAGCCGAACGCTGGTGCGGCGCAGCCGGGTGCGGGTCAGCGAGTCGCCGAGCAGCACCGGGACGTCGAGGCGGGGCTGCAGCGTCGTCAGGTGCTCGACGCCCAGGCGCGCGAGCAGGCCGCGGTAGGCGGTGCAGCAGCGCATGAACACGTGCTGACCGGTGTCGATCCACAGCTCGCCGCGCCGGAACGACGTCGTCTGCCCGCCGAGGCGGGGACGGGCCTCCAGCAGGGTGACCCGTACCCCGCTGTCCGCGGCGAGCAGTGCCGCGGCCATCCCGGCGAGGCCGCCGCCGACGACAACGAGATGCCGCCGGTGATCCTCCCGGACGCTCATGCGGCGCTCGTCTCCGGTCGGCCCGCGAGGCTGCGGGCGGCGACGACCGCCTTCTGCCAGCCCGGCAGCGCCAGGCGCCGGTCGAGCACGGCGCTCGGGTCGTTCTTGATCCGGCGGTTGAGCCGCAGATAGATCCCGGCCATCGCGCCGCAACAGGCGGCGCTGCGACGGTCCAGCAGGTCGAGCAGCACCATCCCGCGGGCGTACCAGTCCTCGGCGCGCTGCGCGGAGGAGCGCAGGTAGCCCAGCAGCGCCACCGGCGGCCCGCCGAGGTGGCCCGACGCGTCGACGGACAGCTCGATGCCCGCGGCCTTCAGTTCCTGCGCCGGCAGGTAGATCCGCCCGCCGATGAGGTCCTCGCGCACGTCGCGCAGGATGTTGGTCTGCTGCAGCGCGACCCCGAGCGCGTCGGCGATCGCCGGCGCGGACCGGTTGTTCGCGGCCGCCTCGGTGCCGAAGATGCCCAGGGACAGCCGGCCGATGGTGCCGGCGACGAGCCGGCAGTAGCCGACCATGTCGTCGAACGTCTCGTAGGTGGTGCCGTGCACGTCGCTCTCGACGCCGTCGGCCAGCTCGATGAACGCCTCCAGCGGGATCGGGAAGCGGCGGGCCGCGTCGGCGAGCGCGACGTAGACCGGGTCGTCGGAGCTGTTCTCGCCCAGCCCGTGCACCTCGGCGCGCACCCCGGCGAGCCCGGCGAGCTTCTCCTCGTCGGGCAGGTCGCCGTCGCCGATGTCATCAAGCCGGCGTGACAGCGCGTACACGGCGGACAGCGCGCCGCGCTTGTCTGGCGGGAGCAGCCTGATGCCATAGGAGAAGTTGCGCGCCGCCTCACGGGTCAGCGCCTCGCAGGAGGCGTACGCCTCGGCGACGGTCGGCCGGCGCGACGCGCCCGCGGCTGAGATGCTCATCGTCCCTCCCCCGCCGTGGAGCCGGCGGACCCGGTGGATCTCGCCGCACTGCCGGCGGCGCCGGCCGTGCTGGTGACGCTCGCGACCGCCGCCGCGGTGCGCGCCGCGCCCGCCGCCGCGGGACCCGACGCGCGGGCCAGGGCGACCAGCGCGAAGCCCGCCAGCCGCGGCTTCGGCGCCTTCGGCGGGCCGCCGAGAACGTCGTAGCCGGCCCGGCGGATCGCGTCGAGCGCGGCGCGGCCGCCGCCGACGAAGCCGGCCAGCGCGAACCGCAGCCGGCCCGGCACCATCGACACCAGTGGGGCGCCCTGGTCCATCACCGTACGGGCCCGCGCCACCTGGAAGGCCATCAGGTGCCGCACCGCGGGACCGGCCGAGCGCGCCCGCAGGTCCGCCTCGGTCACCCCGAACGCGTCGAGGTCCTCCAGCGGCAGGTAGATCCGCCCGGCGGCGAGGTCCTCGGCCACGTCCTGCCAGTGCTCGACGAGCTGCAGCGCGGTGCAGATCCGGTCGGAGAGCACCACCCGATCGGGGGTGGCCAGGCCGAACACGCCGAGCACCATCCGCCCCACCGGGTCCGCCGACAGCGTGCAGTACTGGACGAGGTCCTCGAAGGTGGCGTATCGGGTGACCCGCTGGTCCTGCCGGTTCGCCTCGACGAGGCGCTCGAACGGCTCGGCCGGCAGGTCGCAGGCACGCACGGTGGGGGCGAGGCGGCGCAGGACCGGCAGCTCGGGCTCACCGCCGGACCAGATCAGCGCCAGGTCGTCGCTGAGCCGGTCAAGCAGGGCGAGCCGGTCCCCGTCCGCCTCGTCGCCGATGTTGTCGACGAACCGGCAGTAGGCGTAGATGGCATGGAAGTGGGAGCGGACCGCCGCGGGCAGGACGATCGGCGAGACCGGGAAGTTCTCCGCCGGCGCGGCGAGCAGCAGCTGCTCGGCGGGAGTGGACAGGCCCGTCGCGCCCGACGGCGCAGGCGTGCGGGGTGGGCCGGTTGGGGCGTCGATGGCGGTCATACGCCTCTCCTTCGATGACGGTCTGCACTCCGGGCGACGTGTTCCGGGGTCGGGCTCCAGGACGGATCGGGGTCCGGGGCGTTCGGAGCCGGGCGGATCGGTCTCGGCGGGGGAATCCGGGCCGGGCGGAGCCGCCGGGAACCGTCCGCGGCAGACCGCGACGGGATTCCAGCTGGACGGGGACGCGGCCCAGTGAGGCGGTGCGGGACCGGGGGCGCTGGGCGCGCCGCCGGCCCCGCCCGGCGCGTCTGCCCCAGCGGTCACGAAGGCCGCCGGGGAGTGTCGTCGGTGTCACTCACCCCCAAGGGGGGCCGGCACGGGCCGGCCCGCACGGTACTCGGATCGCCGGATCATCCGAAGACTCCGGCCAGTCTGCGGTACAGCGACGGCATCGCGTCGTGGATGCGCACGGCTCCGTTGAGCCAGCCGGGCACCCAGACCTCCGCGCTGCCCCGCCCCGCCGCCGCCAGCATCCGCTCGGCGACGAGCGCCGCCGGGATCGGACGCGGCCAGCGCCGCACGTACGGTGCGCCGCGGCGGTGGAAGAACGGGGTGTCGACCACTCCGGGCAGGCACAGGGTCACGGTGACACCGCGCCCGGCGACCTCGGCCCGCAGCGCGTCGGCGAACCCACCCATCGCCGCCTTCGTCGCGGAGTAGGCGACCTCGCCGCGCACGCCGAGCGCGCCGGCGATGCTGCCGACGATCAGAATCCGGCCCTGCCCCCGATCGAGCATGGCCGGTAGCATGGCCCGGACCAGCGCCATCGGCGACAGGACATTGACCGCGACGAGCTGCGCGATCGCCTCCTGCGACATCATGTCGAACGGTCCGGCGGCTCCGAGTCCCGCGGAACACACCAGCAGGTCGACGTCTCCGAGCAGCTCACCGGCCCGGGAGGCGACCGCCACCTCCGAGCCCGATGTAGCCAGGTCGACGGCGATGCGGTGTCCCTCCGTCGCCGCCGCGACCTCGTCCAGCGCGGAGCCGTTGCGGCCGACCAGCAGCGAGCGGCAGCCGCCCGCGGCCAGCAGCAGTGCGGCCTCCCGACCGATGCCGCTGGAGGCACCGGTCACCACCGCTGTGCGCGGTGGCCAGATTGCTGGGGCCGCGCCCGTTCTCGCGGCCCGATTGGTGAGGACGGTCAACCCTCCGTCACGGAAAGCAGGCCGGGACCGTGTGCTCACGACACACCACTTCCGGTCGTTCCTTTCACGCCGTTCTCCCCCGCGGGCACTGGTTGCACGTCACCTACTACTTTCCCCACTCATCTCGCCCCGCGTCGCGAGGTGGTCCGACCAAACCTGATCGGCACGGTCCGATGGCACGACCTCATCCGCCGGACCGCCGCATCGGCCGCTCCCCGGGGCCATGCCGATCCGAACAGCTACTACCTGTCAACCGTCGGGCTCAGGACCGTGGACGCCGACACCATCCCGCGCCCACCTGGTCCATGACTCCACCATTTCACCGTCCCGCCGCCGGGTCGTCCATGGTCAGATGGGCGACATCGACCGGGCGGAACCCCGGCGAGACTCCGGTCTCCCTATCACACTCCCGCTATCCTGGTGGCCTCGCCGGTATCGGCGAGACGAACTGGTATCGGGCCCGCGGACGCGGTCCGATTTGGCGCCCGCACGAAGGATTCTGGATCAGCCGCGACGCGACTGAACCACTCCACCCGGGCGGCCCGGCTATTACGGTGATTTCCGCCCGCAATGCCGGTGAGGGAATTTCCGGGTGCCGGCCCGCGCCCCGGCGATCGCGCCGGCGCCGCCGTGGACCCGAGCGCCCGGCCGGCACCGCGGACGCTCCCGGCACCCGCGGCCCGACCGGCACCCGCGGCCCGACCGGCAGGGCAGGCACCTGCGGGCCCCCGGCACGCGCAGGCCCGTGACCTGGCCCGCCGGCGCCGCATCGTCAGTCCGACCCGGGCGCCGCACCCGCGGCGACCCGCTGGGGACGGGGCTCATCCGTGACTCGTCCCCACCCCGGTCCAGGCCGGCGCGAGGCGAGCGCCCCGCGGGCCGCGTGGGCATCGTCCGAGCACTGATCCATCCTCCACACGACAACCACCCTACCGCCTTCGACAAAGGTGATCGAAAGCGGCATTTCTCCGAACCTAATGGACGGACCACCCGGTACCGATATCTCCCGGGACGGTGATATCGGACACACGGCATAGATCCCCCGGCCGCGGCGCTCAGAGGACGGCGATGACACGGAGCGGGCCGGCACGTTCGGTGGCATCGAGGTGTTGGCCACCCCCGAACGGATACTCAGTCGACCTGGCCGCTCACCCGAACTCGATCGCCGCGAATCCGCGCGGCCGTCCGGCGGACGGACTACCCCGGGTGCGTACCCGCCGGGAATCACCCACCATCCGGACCCGGTGCGGCGGACCCCGCGGCGCCGGCGATGTCGCGAACTACACGCACGTTCCGGCGGCCTCGGGGCGGCGCGACCCGTCCTCGCCCCCGAGCGCCGCGAGCGCGGCGGCGACGATCTCGTGCCGTTCGGCGGCGGTGACCAACGGCCACAGCCCCTGCGATATCCGCGTCGCGAGCGAGCGCAGCGTCGACGAGCAGACCGCGTCGACATCCTCCCCACCCGCGCCGCCGCCCGCCGTCACGGCCCGCGGCCCGCAGCCGGCGCCACCGCGGCCCACCGACGCCGCGGGCTCCGTGGCGGCCGCCCGCTCCAGCGCCCGGCCCATGATCCCCGACTTCAGCGCGCCGATGGCGCAGTGCGCCCGCAACAGCCGCGCCTGCGACGGCGAGGGCCCCGCCAGCGCGCGGACGAGGGCGTGCTGCAGGGAGAGCATGTCACTCTCACCGATCTTGCGGTGAATGATCGACGGATCGTTGACGAACACAAGCAGCACGCCACCCGACCCGGACATCAGCTCGGCCAGCCGCTCGACCACGATCCGGGGCCCGGGCGGCGGGTTCTGCCGGACCAGATCGACCAGCCGGGCGAGTTCGGACATGAACGGCTGCAGCAGCGCGTCGAGAATCGTTTCCTTGGAGGGGAAGTGATAATAGAGCGCTGCCTTGGTCACGCCGAGCCGCTCTGAGATGTCCCTCACAGAGGTGCCGGCGTAGCCCTGCTCCCCGAACAGGCTCATCGCCGCCGCGAGGATCCGCGACCTGGTGTCGCCCGGCGACTCGGGCGCTGTCGACTCGACCATGACGGATCCACACCCTCCGATCGAGTCCGCGACGAATGTTACCCTCAACCCTACCTACTGAACGACCGGTAAGTTCGGGGCTCGAACCCACCCACGCGCAACCCACGCACCCGCGATCAACACCTCGCCGGTGACGACACCGCCCGATCATCAAACGTTCGAGGGGAAACCGTGGCATCGCTCGCCCGATGGTGCTTCAGGCACCGCCGGCTCGTCCTGCTTCTGTGGATCGTCGCCCTGATCGGGCTCGGCGGGATCAGTCAGGCGGCCGGCAACGACTACAAGGACGCCTTCTCGCTGCCCGGAACGGACTCCCAGAAGGCCATCGACCTCCTGCAGCGCGACTTCCCGGCGGCGTCCGGCGACAGCGCCACGATCGTCCTGCACAGCCGCACCGGCGCTCCCCTGACCGACCCCGCGCTGCGCGGGCCGGCGACGGAGATGCTCGACAAGCTGGCCACGCTGCCGCACGTCTCCGCCGTCCACAGCCCCTTCGAGCGGGGCGGCGAGACGCAGATCAGCAAGAGTGACGGCCTGACCGCCTTCGCATCGGTCGACTTCGACCAGCAGGGCATCGACCTGCCCAAGGACGACATCCAGACGTTCGTCGACACCGCCCGCTCCTCCGACTCGTCGTCGTTGCAGGTCGAGGCCACCGGCCAGCTGGTGGCGGTCATCGAGCAGCAGGAGCAGAGCTACAGCGAGCTCATCGGCATCGTGGCCGCCGCGGTCATCCTCTTCCTCGCGTTCGGCTCGCTGCTGGCCGTCACCCTGCCGCTGATCACCGCGATCATCGCGCTCGGCGTCGGCAGCATGCTCATCATCCTGTTCTCGCACGTGATCACGATCGCCGAGTTCAGCCCGATCCTGGCGACGCTGATCGGCCTGGGCGTCGGCATCGACTACGCGCTGTTCATCGTCAACCGGCACCGGATCGGCCTGCGGGCCGGCAAGAGCCCCGAGGAGGCCGCGGTCACCGCGGTGAACACCTCGGGCCGCGCGGTGCTGTTCGCCGGCATCACCGTCTGCATCGCGCTGCTGGGCATGTTCGCCCTCGGGGTGAGCTTCCTGTACGGCGTGGCGATCTCGGCGGCGGTCGTCGTCGCGATGACGATGTTCGCCGCGGTCACGCTGCTGCCGGCGCTGCTCGGCTTCTACGGCATGCGGGTGCTCAACCGGCGGGACCGCCGCCGTCTCGCCGAGGACGGTCCCGAGCACGCGAGCACCTCGGGCTTCTGGTGGAACTGGGCCAAGCGCATCGAGCGCCGGCCGCAGCTGTTCGCCGTCGTCAGCGGCGTCGTGATCCTGGTGATCGCGGTCCCGTTCTTCTCGCTGCGGCTCGGCTCGTCCGACCTCGGCAACGGCGACACGTCCAAGACCACCAAGCGCGGCTACGACCTGCTCGCCGACGGCTTCGGCCCCGGCTTCAACGGGCCGTTCTCGCTCGTCGCCGAGATCCGCTCCCCGCAGGACAAGGCCACCTTCGACGCCGTGGTCCGGGCGGCCCGGACCACCCCGGGCGTCGCCTCGGTGTCCGAGCCGCGCGAGAGCCCCAAGGGCCAGGCGGAGATCGCCACGCTCTACCCCACGACCAGCCCGCAGGCCGAGGACACCTCGAAGCTGCTGCACCGGCTGCGCGACGACGTCGTCCCGCAGGCCAACCAGACGAACACCGGCATCTACATCGGCGGTATCACGGCGATCTTCGAGGACTTCTCCAGCACGCTGTCGGACAAGCTGCCGCTGTTCATCGGCGTCGTGGTCGTCCTCGCCTTCCTGCTGCTGGTGGCGGTGTTCCGCAGCCTGCTGATCCCGTTGACCGCGTCCGTGATGAACCTGCTCGCCGTCGGTGCCTCGTTCGGCATCGTGGTGGCCGTGTTCCAGTGGGGCTGGGGCTCGTCGGTGTTCAGCGTCACCGGCGGCCCGGTCGAGGCGTTCATCCCGGTCATCCTGTTCGCGATCCTGTTCGGCCTGTCCATGGACTACGAGGTCTTCCTGGTCAGCCGGATGCACGAGGAGTGGACGGCGCGGCGCGACAACCAGCTGGCCGTCTCGCTCGGGCAGGCCGAGACCGGCCGGGTGATCTCCGCGGCCGGCGGCATCATGACGCTGGTGTTCGCCTCGTTCATCCTGGGCGACGACCGCGTCATCAAGCTGATGGGCCTCGGGCTCGCGAGCGCGATCGTGATCGACGCGTTCATCATCCGCACGGTGCTCGTGCCGTCGCTGATGCACGTGTTCGGGCGGGCGAACTGGTGGGTGCCGTCCTGGCTCGACCGGATCCTGCCCCGGATCTCGGTGGAGGCGGCCGAGGACATCGAGGAGATCCGCCACACCCCGCTGCCCGCGGACGCGCTGCCCGCAGCGGCGATCCCGATCGGCGGTGGGCACGTCCACGAGGTCCCCGGCCAGGCGCACCACGAGTCGGACGCGCCCCGCGCGGGCGAACCCACGCACTGACCTGACCCGAACGCCTGACCCGACCCGAACGCCTGACCTGACCCGAACGCGCCGAACCCCCGCCGGCCGCCCGTACGCCGGGCGCGCCTGGCGGGGGTTTCGCGTCTTGGCTACTCGACCCGGCCGTTGATGAGGCGGGCGGTCTCCTGGGCGATCCGGTCGAGCGACTCCTGCGGCAGGTCCCGTTCCGCGGTGGACGCGCTGACCTGCGGGCCCGGTCGCAGGCCCAGGTAGGCGGCCGCGGCCAGGATCGCCCCGGTCGCCGGCGCCACGATGAACAGCCACAACTGGCCGAGCGCCCACCCGCCGACGAACACCGCCGGTCCCAGCGAGCGCGCGGGGTTCACCGACGTGCCGTCGAGCGGGATGCTGATGAGGTGGCACAGGGTGAGGACGAGCCCGATCGCCAGACCCGCGAAGCCGAACGGCGCGCGCACGTCGGTCGCGCCGAGAACGGTGAACACCAGCAGGGCGGTGAGCAGGATCTCGACGAGGAACACCCCGCCGAGGCCGAACCCGCCGGGTGAGTGGGTGCCGTAGCCGTTGGCGCCCAGTCCCAGGGTGCTGGGCGAGTAGCCGGCCGGGCCAGAGTCGGCCAGCAGCCAGACCGTCGCGGCGGCGACGATCGCGCCGGCGCACTGGGCCACCACGTAGCCGAGCGCGTGCCGCGGCTGGATCTTCCGGCACAGCAGCAGTCCCAGGGTCACCGCCGGATTGACGTGACAGCCGGAGATCGGCCCGATCACGTACACAAGCACGAGCAGGGACAGCCCGAAGGCGAGCGCGATCCCGAGCACGCCGACCACGGAACTGGCGAGCACCGCGGTCCCCACTCCACCCAGTACCAGGACGAACGTTCCGATTCCCTCCACCACGTATCTACGCACGCGGAACCCCCTCCGCCGCCGGGACGGCCCGCGGGCAGGTCTGACGGGCCCGGGAACACGTCCAGATATCCACTCCGAGTACCCGATTGATTCCACTCCGTGTCGGGTTTCACTCTGTGGATCACGCCGCGCACCCGCGAGGACCGGCCGACGCCTCGCCGCCGAAGCGGCGGAAATCCCGCCGCGCGGCCCGGCCGTGCACGTCACATACCGGACGGGGCGTATTGGCGGAAACCTCACCTGGCGGCAGTGTCCGATATCGGGACAATCTCGATGGCTTTCGCGGCCGGCCGGCCCGCGGGGCGGCGCCGGAATCGCCGACATTCTCCGTCTCGCCGGCGGGTCCGATACCCGGTCCGGCGACCCGGCTTCCCGTCAATGGCAGGCCGACGGAAGGTTGGGGAAGCAGGGACAACTCGCACAAATGCCAAAAGACGGCCGGTGCACCGGGCTGGCCCAGCTGGCCGGGGCTGGCTCAGCCGCCGGGCTGGGCCGGCTGCGGGCGGCGGGCCCGCGGGTGGTCCGCCGGCGCGAGCCCGGCGGACTGCCCGGTCATCAGGTCGCCGTACTCCAGGTAGCCGGCACGGCGGGAGGTACGGCGCAGCCGCGCGGCCGCCGCGACCCGGCGGGCGTGCAGCGGCGGCAGCAGCCCATCCACCTCGCCGAGCGGGACGAAGGCGAAGGCGACCAGCTCGTCCACGCCCAGCTGGATGCGCTCCCGCCAGCTGGGCGGGAGCAGGCCGCCGTCGAACACGAACAGCAGCATCTCGCCCTCGAGCCAGCCGTCCTTGGGGCGGGGAGCCCAGTCCACGGCCAGCAGGTCGCCGATCGGCGGGGTGATGCCGAGCTCCTCCTCGACCTCGCGGACGCAGGCCGCGTAGGGCGACTCCCCCGGTTCGACGAACCCGCCCGGGATGTCCCAGCCCGGCTTGTACGACGGGTCGACGAGCAGCACCCGGTCGTCCTCGTCGAAGAACAGGGCGCCGGCCGCGGTGTAGGGCCGGGCCATCGGCGGCAGTCCGTCCGTGGGCACCGCCCGGATCACGGTGGGCACGTCGTCACCCACCGGACAGTCGGTCACCTCGTCCGGCGTGCGCTGCGCGCGCCCGGCGCAATGCTCTCCGTCATGAGATCCACGTCCGGTCGTCATCCTGGAACTCTCACGATCCTCATTCATGCCCGTCATCATCCGGCATAGGACTGACGATCAGGCGATCAGATCCGCCGCGACCGCGGGCCAGTCGCTCCACCGATACCCGACCACGAAAGGAGCCACGTTGCCAGCGATTCGCGCCGCAACATGGAAGGCGGCACCCGGCGCGGGGCATGAAGTTCGATGCGACCGCATTGACGGGGACACCTAGTTCATTTCTCCGACATCTGCGGCGTCCACGCCGCGCCGGCCGGGGCCCTGGCACATACCGGCGGCGCCACCGGAACCCATACCGCCCCCGTGCGTCGGGCCACGGCCGACGGGCCGCCGCCCGCTCGGCGCCCGCGCGCCCGCCGGTCGCCCGTCATCGCAGGTGGCGGCACGTCCACGAGCCGCTCGGGCGAGGCCGCGACGCCGCGCATCGCCACGGAGACTTTTCTTGCCAATCCCGTTAGGTTGCCCTAACTTAGCTGAGGCTAACCGCAGGTCCGGGTAGGCGAGGGGCATTCCCGGGCCGGCGGGTGGAGACGAACGGAGGCCGGACTTGCTTCCCACCTTTGTGATCGGCCTTCGGGAAGGCCTGGAGGCCTCGCTGATCGTCGGCATCGTCGCCGCCTTCCTCCGCCAGCGTGACCGACGGGACGCGCTGCGCCAGGTCTGGCTCGGCGTCACGCTGGCCCTGCTGCTGTGCCTGGGCATCGGCGTCGTCCTCCACGTGGTCGACCAGGAACTGCCGCAGCGCGAACAGGAGGGCCTGGAGACCGTCATCGGGCTCATCGCGGTAGCCATGGTGACCTACATGGTCTTCTGGATGCGCCGGCACTCGCGGGACCTGCGCGGCTCGCTGGAGTCGGCCACCGCGTCGGCCCTGGAACATGGCTCGACCCGCGCGCTGGTGCTGATGGCGTTCCTCGCGGTACTGCGGGAGGGCTTCGAGACGGCCGTCTTCCTGATCGCCGCGTTCAACGCGAGCACCTCCCCGGCGTCCGCCGGGGGTGGCGCGCTCATCGGCGTGCTGGTCGCGGCGGCCGTCGGGTTCGGCATCTACCGCGGCGGCGTGCGGATCAACCTGTCGCGCTTCTTCCGCGTCACCGGGCTGGTCCTGGTGCTCATCGCCGCCGGCCTGCTGGCGATGGCGGCGCACACCGCCCACGAGGCCGGCTGGCTGAACACGGGCCAGGGTCGGACCTTCGACCTGAGCTGGCTCGTGCGCCCGGGCACGCCGCTGTCGAGCGTGCTCACCGGCGTGCTGGGCCTGCAGCCACGACCCGTCGTCGCCGAGGTCGTCGTCTGGGTGGTGTACCTGGTGCCGCTGGCCCTCTACGTCGCCTGGCCGGCGCGGCGCCGGCCAGGCGCCACGGCGGCCCCGGCGCCGGCGACAGCCGCCTCCGGTGCCTCCACCGGCACCACCGCCTCCACCGCCTCCACCGGCGCCAGCGGCACCCCGGCCACCGGACCCTGACCCCGCCCGCCGGCCACCGCACCACCTGTCAGAAGACAACACACCATGTTGGGGGCATCACGTGCGTCGCGCACCAGTCGCGTACAGCGCCATCGCCATTGTGATCGCGACGGGCGCCGTCGCATGCGGGGGAAGCGACTCGGGCGACTCCGGCGGCTCCGGCTCGACGGCCGCGAAGAAGACCGTCACCGTCACCCTGACCTCGAAGGGCTGTTCACCGGACACGGCGAACATCGAGTCGGGCCCGGTCACCTTCAAGATCGTGAACAAGGACGCCGGGGCCGTCACCGAGGCCGAGCTGATGAGCGGCGACACCATCCTCGGCGAGAAGGAGAACATCACCCCGGGCCTGTCGGGGACGTTCTCGCTCAACGTCAGGCCCGGCAAGTACCAGCTGTACTGCCCGGGTGGGTCCGGCCCGGAGAAGGTCGACTTCACCGTGACGCAGGCGAGCGGCGCGACCGCCACCCGCAGCGCGGCGGTGACCACGGCGCTGGCCACCGCCAACACCGGCTATGCCACCTACGTCCGCCAGCAGGTGTCGGAGCTGGTGACGAACACCGCGGCCTTCGTCACGGCGGTGAAGTCCGGTGATCTCGACCAGGCGGCGAAGCTGTACGGTCCGCCGCGGCTGAACTACGAGCGGATCGAGCCGGTCGCCGAGTCGTTCGGCGACCTCGACCCGGCGATCGACGCCCGCATCGACGACGCCCCCGACGAGGCGCACTGGTCCGGCTTCCACCGCCTGGAGAAGGCGATCTTCGCGGACAGGTCACTGGCCGGCACCGGGCCGATCGCCGACCAGCTGGGCACCGACGTCGGCAAGCTGAACACGCTGGTGGCGAAGGCGACCTTCCAGCCGGCGCAGATCGCCAACGGCGCCACGGAGCTGCTCAACGAGGTCGGCAAGTCGAAGATCACCGGCGAGGAGGAGCGGTACGCCAAGCTCGACCTGCTCGACATCCAGGGCAACGTCGACGGCGCGGACAAGGCGTTCACGCTGCTGGAGCCGGCGCTGAAGACGCTCGACCCGAAGCTCGCCACGACCGTGCGCACCCGCTTCACCGCCATGTACAAGGCCCTGGAGCCCTACAAGAAGGGCGACGGCTACGTCAGCTACGACACCGTCACCCAGGACCAGCGCCGCGGCCTGTCCCAGGCCGTGGACGCGCTGGCCGAGCCGTTGTCCCAGGTCGCGGGCACAGTCGTCGCCTAGCGCCGCCGGCAGGCAGGCATGGGGGCCCGGTGGCGACGCCGCCCGGCCCCCATGCCCAGGGCGACCCCACGTCCCCGGGAAGGTAAGGAGCGAACACCATGGTCGAGCGGATCAGCCTGTCGCGCCGGCGTGCCCTGTTCGGCGCCGCGGGTCTCGCCGGGGCCGGTGCGGTCGCCGCGACGGCCGCGGCCTGTTCGGACGACCCGCCGCCCGCGACGGCGGTGTCCCCGCGCGGGGTGGTGGCCTTCCACGGCCCCCGCCAGGCGGGCATCATCACCGACGCGCAGGACCGGCTCGCCTTCGCCGCCTTCGACGTCTCCGCCGGGGTGAGCAGGGAGGAGCTGCGCACGCTGCTCGTCGGCTGGACGGCGGCGGCGGCGCGGATGGCCGCCGGGCAGGCCGTCGCCGACGACGAGGCCGCGCCGCAGTCCCCGCCGCGCGACACTGGCGAGGCGATCGGCCTGACCGCCGGGAACCTGACGATCACCTTCGGGGTGGGGCCCAGCCTGTTCGACAACCGGTTCGGGCTGGCGTCACGGCGCCCGGCGGCGCTCGCCGACATCCCGCCGCTGCCCGGCGACAACCTCGAC
Source organism: Frankia sp. RB5 (assembly GCF_059816245.1). NCBI lineage: Bacteria > Bacillati > Actinomycetota > Actinomycetes > Frankiales > Frankiaceae > Frankia > Frankia sp. RB5. Next base: position 60,583 of record NZ_JCBATA010000022.1, on the reverse strand, counting down.
CCGCTGCGCAGTCGCGGCGACCTGTGCGTGCAGGCGTGCGCGGACGATCCGCAGGTCGCCTTCCACGCGGTGCGCAACCTGCGCCGGCTGGCCCAGGGCACGGCGGTGCTGCGCTGGTTCCAGCTCGGCTTCGGCCGGACCAGCACGACCAGTTCCGACCAGGACACCCCGCGCAACCTGATGGGCTTCAAGGACGGCACCAACAACATCAAGCGCGAGGACGCCGCGTCGCTGGACAAGCACGTCTGGGTCGGCGCCGACGGCGACCAGGCCTGGATGCGCGGCGGCACCTACGTCGTCACCCGCCGCATCCGGATGCTGCTGGAGTCCTGGGACCGCGACTACCTGCGCGACCAGGAGCAGGTGTTCGGCCGGGCGAAGGCCAGCGGCGCGCCGCTGGGCGCCGCCGAGGAGTTCGACCCGGTGCCGCTGGGCGCCAAGGACGCCGGCGGTGAGCTGATCATCGCCGCGGACGCCCACATCCGCCTCGCCGCCCCGGCCAGCAACGGCGGCGTGACGCTGCTGCGCCGCGGCTACTCCTACACCGACGGCGTCAACCAGGAGACCGGCCAGCTCGACGCCGGCCTGTTCTTCATCGCCTTCCAGCGCGACCCGCGCACCGGGTTCATCCCGGTCCAGCGCCGGCTCGCCGCGTCGGACGCCCTCAACGAGTACATCCAGCACACCTCGAGCGCCGTGTTCGCGGTCCCGCCCGGGGTACGCGACGGGCGCGACTACTGGGCCAGCGGCCTGCTCGCCTGAGCATCGCGGCGGCCCCCGGCCGATGACCTCAGTCGAGCAGGGCGGGGGCGCTCGGGTCGTCGAGGAAGGCGAACATCATCACCAGCTGTGCCGCCGTGTTGCGCCTGGCGGACAGCGGCGGCAGCGCGTCGCGGGCGAACCAGCCGACCTCGGACGTCTCCAGGCCCGCGCCGGCCGTCCCGCCGACCACCCGGCAGCGGATGAAGACCTTGTAGGTGTCGTTCGGGTACGGCGGGTGCGCGTGCCGGCGCTTGTCGAGGACGCCGAGCAGGCGCACCGGCTCCGCCTCCAGCCCCGCCTCCTCCCGGATCTCCTTGACGACGACCTCGGACGGAGTGAGCCCCACGTCCGCCCAGCCGCCGGGCAGCGCCCACCCGCCGTCCTCCTTCTCCCGGACGAGCAGGATCCGGTCACCGTCGAACAGCACCCCGCGGACGTCGACCTTCGGCGTCTGGTAACCGACCTCCCCGCCGAAGATGCCCTCCGCGACGGGGACGGTGACGGCGGCGCAGCGGGCCGCGATGCGGTAGCTGAGGTGGCGGAGCTGCTCGAACCGCTCCAGGTCGAAGGGGTCACGGGAGTAGGCGAGGCCTGCCTGGGCGATGGAGTGCAGTTCACGCACCCACGGCAGCCACTGCGGGTTGCGCGACCCGACGTCGATCCACGGCGGTTCGGTGCCGGCCGCCGCCACGGACGCGGGCACGGACGCGGGCACGGACGCGGGCACGGACGCGGGCACGGACGCGGGCACGGGCACGGGCGGGGACGCGGGCACGGGCGGGGACGCGCAGGGCGCGTCGGGATCGTCGCTCATGCGGTGATCCTCTCGCACCCCCTGAATTGAACCGGTCGCAGCCCGCTCTCACTCGGCCGCGGAGCGGCGGCCCACGACCAGGGAGGCGAGTGCCCGCTGGATGTTCTCCTCAGTGACGGCCGGGTCGACGCCGGCGTCGCTGAGAACCCCGGAACCGTCCTCCAGGGCCAGCAGGGCGAGCAGGATGTGCTCGGTGCCGACGTAGTTGTGGCCGAGCCGCAGGGCCTCCCGGAAGGTGAGCTCCAGCGCCTGCCGCGCGTCGGCGTCGAAGGGGACCAGGGCCGGCGTCTGCTCGACCGCGGGCGGCAGCGCCGCGGTGGCCGCCCGGCCGAGCTCGTCCAGGTCGATCCCCTGTTCCTGGAGGGCGTTGGCGGCGACGGCGCCGGTCTCGCCGATCAGTCCGAGGACGAGGTGGGCGGGGGTGATCGTGTCGTTGTGGGCGGTGTGCGCCGCGTTCTGCGCGGTGATGACGACGTTGCGGGCGCGGGGGGTGTAGCGGCTGAAGCCGGCGTCGCCCGGGTTCGCCGCGTCACCGGCGCCCTTCGGGACGAACCGCTTCTGCGCAGCCTGCTTGGTCACGCCCAGGCTGCGGCCGATCTCGGTCCAGGACGCGCCGGAGCGGCGGGCCTGGTCGACGAAGTGGCCGATCAGATGGTCGGCGACCTCACCGAGGTGGTCGGCGATCAGGACCGCGTTGGACAGCTGGTCCAGCGCGTCGTCGGGGTGTGCCGAGCGGATGCCGTCGATCAGGTCGTCGAGACGGACGGTGCGGGACATCCGAACGGACTCGCTCTCACTCATGCCGTCAACCATAGGTTGACGGCATGAGAGCGTCAACCGTGGGTTGACGGCACCCACGCGCGACGGGTTCCCTCACGGCTTGCCGTGGCAGCGTTCCGACAGCGTCACGGCGACCCGTGTCGCATAATCAGGGGCAACACGGACACCAAGTCCGGTATTCGCGACACGACGCCGCCATGCCCCGCACGCGCTTCCCACCTACGGGAAGTCCGCCCGGTACGCGGCTTACTGCGAGGCGGTGGGCGCCGCCCGGCCGCGCGCATGGCACCGTGTTCGTGAAGCGTCAGAAAATACACGGCGGACACCGCGCCATTCGGCGGTGCATCGCTCATCAGGGAATGTGCCACAGCCAGGAGCCGGGCGCGGAGACCGGCCTTTCGAAACCACCTCGCCGAGAATCCGAACATCCGGCGCCGACCCGGCCATGGGATGAGGAGTATTCATGCGCGGCTATGCACTACGTGCCGCACGCCGTCGCGGACACCCTGTCGTGGGTGCGGGTGCGGGTGCGGGCCGCCGGCGGACGACGGCCCACACCGGACGGTCAGGAGGCGGCGGTACCGCGGTAGCCGACCGGGCCCTCACCCGGGAACTGCGCGGCCCCCTGGAAGGTGGCGCCGTTGTCGAAGAACAGGACGTTCCCGCTGCCCTGCGGTCCCGACCAGCTCACCTGCGTGCCGGTGGCGGGCCGGCCGGACTGCGGAACGACGCCGTTGCGGTTGCTGATGACGACCTGCAGGTCAGCGTCCTTGTGCCAGTCGGCGCCCGGGCCGCCCCACTGGATCTCGGTGTGGTAAAGGGCCATGTCTCCCACCTTTCATGTACGCGCAACCATTCCCGGCCGCGCCCGACCATGCCGACGAAAGAAAACACCATCCCGCGCCACCGACCCATGCCGCGACCCAGGACGCCGGCAGCTCACCACGTCGGCCGGAAAATGTGAGCCCCCGTTTCACCACCCGCTGCCAGAATCCTTGTGGCGACCGGGTGCAGAGCGAGCGTAACGAGACCGGAACTCGCTGACAACACCTTGTCGACAAAAACGCGGTACGGAATAGGCAGAGCCTAGTTTGCCCGTATTGCACCCGGGCCGGGTTATTCGGGCTGGCGGGCGGGGACGGTGGTCAGGGTCGCGAAGCCGGCGTTGAACGCGCCGACCTCGTCGTCTGACGTGATCGTGGCGGTGCAGGTCTGCGTCGTCCGGGTGGCCGCCGGGTCGGCCACCCTCGCCTCGCTGGCGAGCTCCCGCACCCCCCGGACCGCCCCACCGGCGAAGCAGTTCGGGACGTTCAGGTTGGCGACGGTCTGGGTGGCGGCGGACCCGCCCACGGCGCTCGCCGGCTGGCCCCCGGCCGCGGAGGTGGCGAGCAGGTTCGCGCGGTGCGCGGAGATCCAGGCGAGGACCTGCGCGACGGCGGGCCCGTAGTCGTAGGTGTCGCCGAGGCCGGCGCTCGCGGCCAGCGCCGGGATGCCCCGCCGCGCGGCGGCGCGGGCCGCGCCGACGGTGCCGGACGTGCCGAGATCGGGCCCGAGGTTCTGGCCCTCGTGGATCCCGGCGACGACGAGATCGGGCCGCAGGCCCAGATCGTCGAGGGCCACCGCGACGGCGTCCGCGGGAAAGCCGCTCACCTCGGTGGCGCGCTGGCCGGTGGCCGTCGTCGTGTCACCGTGGGTGATCTGGCCGCCGCTGCTCCGGTCGCCGGTGCCGCTCTGGTTGGCCGCCGGCGCCACGATGCGCACGGTCGTGCCCGGCAGGGTCGCGAGGGCGTGCGCGAGCGCGTCGACGCCGGCCGAGCCGACCCCGTCGTCGCTGGTGACGAGCACGTCGAGGACGGTGTCCACCGGCCTGGCCGTGGCCGTCGCGGCGGCTTTGGGACCGGCCGCGCCCGCCGGCGCGGTCGCGGTGGGCGCGGTGCTGGCGGGCGCGGGACCGGCGGGATCCTCGCCGGATCCGCACCCGGTGACGCAGCCGAGCAGGACCGCCGCCGCCGCGACGGTGAGCCGGGCGGGTTTCATGGCCACAACAGTGCTCCTGACCTGCGAAGACGCAAGGAAGTCAGCGGGATCGGTGCCGGTTGGTACACCTTTTACCGGCTACCTCGCGTCATGTCATCCCGCTGGCGGCGTCGAGCAGCCGACAGGCGGGGTCGGGTCAGGCCCGTGACCGGGACGCGGGCTCCGGCGGGTACGCCGCCGCGGTGCTGGCCGCGACGCGGACGAAGGCGGCGACGGCCATGGAGCACGAGGAGCGCGGCCAGGCGACCACCAGGGTGCACGGGACCAGGTCGCGGACGTTGCGGTACGCGAGGCCGGGTCGCGGGTGGCGGCGCGCGACCGAGAGCGGCGCGAACCAGACCACGCCGCCGAGCTCGACCAGGTGGAAGATCTGCGCGAGGTCCAGCCGCGGCCCACTCCCCGAGGCCGCGCCAGGGGCGAGGGTGCCGCCGTCGACGTCCGCGGGCTGGCCGTCGGGCAGGACCCTGCCGGCGAGGTCGGCGAGGCACAGGGTTGAGCGGGCGGCCAGCGGGTCCGCGGCGGCGAGCGCGACCAGGCGTGGCTCGGTCAGCAGCGGTTCGAGGTCCAGCTCGCGGTCGTCGAAGGGGGTGGCGACGAGCGCGACGTCGGCTCGGCCGTCCCGCAGCGCCGGGGTCTGGTCACCGCGCCCGCCGAGCAGCAGTTCCACCGGCAGCGACGCCCGCTCGCGGCGATAGGCGTCGAGGATCCGCGACAGCAGCCCGGCGTCGTGGTCGGCGGCGAGCCGCAGCCCGGGCCCGCCGCCACCGGCGCGGCGCGCCCGGCGCTCGGCGGCGCTGACCGCGTCGAGGGCGGTGCGGGCCTCGCGCAGCAGGACGTCGCCGGCCGTGGTGAGCGCGACCTGGCGGGTGGTGCGCTCGAACAACTGGACGCCGAGCTGGCGTTCGAGATCGCGGATCGCCCGGGACAGCGGCGGCTGCGCCATTCCCAGCCGGCTGGCCGCCCGCCCGAAATGCAGCTCCTCGGCCACGGCGACGAAGTACCGCAACTGCCGCGTCTCCAGCTCGCCGCCCATACCGGCAGGGTATCAACCGGCCTGCCGGCGCTTGAGCTGGCTTATAGGGAGACGAAAGGCCGGCGCCGCATCATCGGAAGAGGTCGTACGGCCGTCGGCGGGACGATCCGCGGGAGAGGGGCGTCATGGCGGAGGTAACGAGCGGCGAGCGGGTACGGCTTGTCGTCCCGGAACAGGATGTCCGCGGCCCACACCGACGGCTGTCCGCGCTGTTCGATCCCGGCACGTTCGCGGCGTTCCCCACGGTCGCCGCCAGCCGGGTGGCGGCGGGGCGCGGCCGGGTCGACGGGAGCGAGGTGGTCGCCTTCTGCACGGACGCGACCCGGATGGGTGGTGCCCTCGGCGCGGACGGCGCCGGGCAGATCGTCGCGGCGATCGAGGAGGCGGTGCGGACCGGGCAGCCGGTGATCGGGCTGTGGCACTCCGGCGGGGCGAGTCTCGCCGAGGGGGTGCAGGCCCTCGACGGCATCGGCCGGATCTTCGCCGCGATGATCCACGCGTCGGGCCGGGTCCCGCAGGTCTCGGTGGTGCTCGGGCCGGCGGCGGGCGGCGCGGCGTACGGGCCGGCGCTGACCGACGTCGTCATCATGGCGCCGGCCGGCCGGGTGTTCGTCACCGGACCGGACGTCGTGCGCAGCGTGACCGGCGAGGTGATCGACATGGCGGGGCTCGGTGGCCCGCAGGCGCACGGTCGCCGCTCCGGGGTGGTACACGTGCTGGCCACCTCGGAGGGTGACGCGCTGGCCCGGGCCCGGCGGATCACCTCGCTGCTGACCGGGCAGCCGCGCTTCGCCCTCGACCCGGCCCGCGACGACGAGCTCGATCCGGGTGAGGCCGCGCGGCCCGACCCGCGCACGCTGCTGCCGGAGCGTCCGCGGCGCGCCTACGACGTACGGCCACTGGTGCTGCGCCTGCTCGACGAGGGGCCGCATCCGTTCGAGGAGCTCCAGCCGCGATGGGCGGCGAACGCGGTGATCGGGCTCGGGCGGCTGTACGGGCAGGCGGTCGGGGTCATCGCGAACAACCCGATCCGCAAGGGTGGCTGCCTGGATTCGCTGAGTGCGGAGAAGATCTCCCGGTTCGTGCGGATGTGCGACGCCTTCGGCCTTCCCCTGGTGGTGCTCGTCGACGTGCCCGGCTACCTGCCCGGGGTGGGCCAGGAGTGGGAGGGCGTCGTGCGGCGCGGGGCCAAGCTGCTCTACGCGTTCGCCGAGGCGACCGTGCCCCGAGTGACGCTGGTGACCCGCAAGTCGTTCGGCGGGGCGTACATCGCGATGAACTCGCGGTCACTCGGGGCCACCGCCGTGCTCGCCTGGCCGGAGGCGGAGGTCGCGGTGATGGGCGCCGAGGCCGCGGTCGGAATCCTGCACCGGCGGGCCCTCGCCGCGGCGGGCGAATCCGACCGGCCGGCACTGCTCGCCCGACTCGCCGAGGAACACGCGCTGGCGGCTGGCGGGGTTGACCGCGGGCTGGCCCTCGGCGTCATCGACGCCGTCATCGAGCCGACCGACACCCGCCGCCGCATCGCCGAGGCTCTCGCCGACGCGCTGCCGCGGCGCGGCCGCCATGGCAACATCCCGCTGTAGCCGGGTTCGGCACGCGCCGCGGTCGGCGGCTTTCAGAGGTCGAACTCGCCGGCACGCACGCCGGCGACGAACGCGGCCCACTCCTGCGCGGTGTAGATCTGAGGCCGAACGTCCGGGTCCTTGCTGTCCCGCACGGCGACGCCGAGACCGCCGGGAATACGGGCGACCTCGACGCAGGCGCGTTCTCCGTCGCTGTGGCTGCTCTTCACGAACGTGAGCTGTGCGGGATCGAAATCGATCTTATTCATGATGGCTATTCCTCGCTTATTGTCCTGATCAGCTGAACCGACTCGTCCGGCGGCATCGCGATGACGGCCAGCTCGTCAAGCATCCGCTTGTAGCGGGCCGTGGCGCCCGGTTTCTCCACATACAGGCTGCTTCCGACCTCCTCGACGTACACGACGTCGGCGCAGACGTCCTCGGGGAACGCCAGGATCGTGAAGGACCTGCCGACGGCGGGGTGCCAGCCCCGGCCGAACGGCAGCACCTGGAGCGTAATGTTCGGCCGCTGCGCGCAGCTGACCAGGTGGCGAAGCTGATCACGGAAGACCTCCGGACCCCCGATCGGCCGGCGCAGCACCGCCTCGTCCATGATCACTCGCAGGTGGGGCGGGTTGGCGTCGGCGAGTCGGTGCTGGCGTTCGAGCCGCAGGCGAACCCGGCGGTCGACCTCGCTCACGCTGGCGCCCGGCGCCGCGCCCCGGATCAGGACCGTCGCATAGGCGGGCGTCTGGAGCAGGCCCTCGATGAAGCCGCAGGTGAACGCGGAGACCGTGGCGGCGCCGGCCTCGAGGCCGAGGTAGAGCTCGAAGTCCTGGGGCACGGCGTCGCTGAAGGTGTGCCACCAGCCGACCGCGCGGGTGTCGCGCCCCAGATCGACGAGCTCGGCCCGTGTCGCCGCGTCCCGGACGCCATAGAGGTCGAGCAGGTCCTCGATGTCCATCTGCTTGAACGGCACATGGCCGTTCTCCATGCGGCTCACCTTGCTCTCGGTGGCCCGCAAGACCTTCGCCGCTTCCCTCATCGTGAGACCAGCCACGAGGCGAAGACGCTTGAGCTCTGCACCGAGCTTGCGGCGACGCATGGTCGGTGCGGCGGTCATCCGGGACAAGGCGCTCCTCACTTCTGGGCCCCGTGATCGTAGCCTGCCGCAACGAGTAAGGGCCTGCCGAGGAAGCAGCCACCAATGAGACCACAAATCTTGCCTACGCACTTGCCTGCGCACGTGCATAAAGTCGCTTTCACTGGCGGGGACGCACTGGTTCCCCGCCAGCCGCTGTCCCCTGCCGCAGGCAGGGGCCCGGCAGGGGACAGCACCTTCCCGCCGTCGAGAAGGAGAGGCCGCGTGAGCCGAGCGGATTCGTCGTTGTTCGCAGTCATTGAGCAGACAAGCTCCGGGCCGGTGATCCAGGGCGGGTTCCACTCGTCCGCCGAAGCAGATCTATGGGGTTCGAAGAACGTCAACGGGCCATACTCCGTCGGGCCGATGTTCCTGCCGACGGCCGCGTTGCACCGTAGACGGAGCACTCCGGTGCGCTATTCCGCGGGGGCGCACCTGCCGGACGCGTTGCTGCGCGTCCTCATCCGCCGCCCCACCGGAACCGTCTGACCGGCGGGGCGGCTGGAGTGGGTCAGTCCAGGGCGGGCGTCACCGTGTCCCGGCCCGAGCGCAGCACCCGGCCGCCGAGGTCGCCGGTGTAGGCGCCGTCACGGACGATCTCGGTGCCGGCGACGAGCACATGGCCGATCCCGGCCTCGCCGTAGAGGCGCCCGGCGCCGCCGGGCAGGTCGAAGCGGGTCTCGACCGGCTGGCGCGCGATCGTCGCGTCGTCGAACACGACGATGTCGGCGATGGCACCCGGGGCGAGGCGGCCGCGGTCGCGCAGGCCGTACAGGCGGGCCGGGACGTCGGTGATCAGGTGGACCGCCTCCTCCAGACCGATCACCCCGAACTCGCGCACCCCATGCTGGAGCAGCGCGGTGCTGTAGCTGAAGAACGCGAGCATGTCGAGGTGGGCGCCGGCGTCGGACGCGCCGATCACGGCCCGCGGGTCGCGCCACACCCGGGCCCGGGCCTCCCAGTCCGCCCGGTCCGGGACGAGCAGCGGATTGGTGAAGGTGGTCTTCAGCTCGTCCGCGACGACGATGTCCATGAGCACGTCGAACGGGTCGCGGCGGCCGGGGCGGCGCGGGAGGGCACCGGCCGGCCGGCGGCGTCGTGATGGCTCTGCGCCCAGGTCGAGGAGAAGCCGACGCCGCCGGCGCGCAGGCCCGCGCGCAGCAGCTCCTTCATCGCCTCGAGCTCGGCGGCGGTGGCGGCCCGCTCGGTGGCCTCGCCGCCCATGACGACCCGGCGGATCGCCGAGTGGCCGACCAGGCGGGTGTGCACGTCGACGAAGCCCGGCGCGATGACACGGCCGCCGGCCTCGATCGTGCGGCGGCCTCCCTCGGACACGGCGTCGATCTCGACGATGCGGCCGTCGTCGACGGCGACGTCGGCCACGCGCGCCGGCGCGCCGGTTCCATCGACGACGCGGCCGCCGCGAACCACCAGATCATGCATCGGGCACAGGTCCTTTCCTGCCGGACGAAGGCCGCGGGCCGGGGTGCCGCGCGGCGGCGAAGGCGGCGGGGGATAGTGGCCGGGCCCGCGCGCCGGACGCCCGCGAAAAGCGGTTCCAGACGGGGCGTCCGGGAGATAGACACAGCACGTACTACGCGCACGCGGACCGACACCGGGAGCAGGGCTCGGGATATCACGCCGCCAGGTCCTGGAGATTGATGGTAGGCCACCGGGCCACCGGGCAGCAAGGGTTAATTCCGGCTGCGCGCCGGACAGACGGGAGCCCGGTGCGGACATTTCGCCCACGTTTCGGCTGGTCGTCGCCGGTCGACTACGCGGGGCGCTCGTCTCGGGCGCCGCCGCACACCGGTGTTGACACGTCACCGAGCACTCTGTACAAACATCAGATGTTCAGGGGGTGACCCGGATGACGTCGCTGCGAGGAGCGCCGATGGCGAACGATCTGATCGACCAGGGAATCGACCGCCTATTATCTCACGATCCGGGCATGCTGCGCTGCCCCTACCAGCTCTACACGCGGGCGCGGGAAAGTCGGCCGGTGTTCTGGTCGGAGGCGATCGGCGCGTACATCGTCACCCGTCACGAGGACGTCGTGGCGGTGGCCCGGGACACCGAGACGTTCTCCAACCGTGACTCCGCCATTCCGGGCCCGGCCCGGCGCGCCGACGTGGCGGCCATCGAGAAAATCACCCGTGGCCTGGCCGAGTTCGACGACGCGCGCGACGACTATCCGTTCGTCGACTTCCCCCAGGTCCTCTCCGACGCCGACGCGCCGGCGCACGGGATGCACCGCCGAATGGTGCTGCGGGCACTCTCCGCGAAACGTGTCCGAGCGCTCGGTGACGTCATCTCGGCAATATGCGACGAGCTGGTGGACGCGGTCCTTCCGGCCGGCCGCTGTGAACTGGTCACCGATCTCGCCCGGCCGCTTCCGAGCCGGGTCATCCTCACCGCGCTCGGTATTCCGGAATCCGAAAGCCCGGCCATCTCGGCGATGATCGACGGCATCGGGCTGCCGGTCGGAAACCCGCATCTGACCCCGGAGCAGCAGCTCGAGCGGCTGCGCTGCCACCGTGACTTCTCGGCGTACTTCCGCCAGCTGCTCGCCGACCGCCGCCGCGAGCCCCGCGACGACCTGGTCAGCGTGATCGCCAACGCGGAGGCGGGCGAGGCGCAGCTCACCGAGCCCGAGCAGCTCAGCCTGGTGATGCAGCTCGTCTCCGCGGGCCACGAGACCACCACCCGACTGATCGCGGCGACGATGCTCCACCTGCTCGGCGACGACGAGCTGCGCCGCCGGGTCCTCGCCGAGCCCGACGCGCTCGGCACCGTCATCGACGAGGTCCTGCGGCTCGAATCCCCCGTGCAGGGAATCTTCCGGCTCACCACCCGGCCGACCCGGATCGGCGACGTCGACATCCCGGCGGACGCGGTCATATGGATCCTGTGGGCGTCGGCCAACCGCGATCCCGAGTATGTCGAGTGCCCCGAGCGGCTTCGGCTCGACCGGCCTGATTCCAAGTCGCATCTCGCCTTCGGGCACGGCCAGCATTTCTGCCCCGGCGCACAGCTCGCCCAGCTCGAGGCCAGGATCGCCGTGCGGACACTGCTGGAACGGCTGCCGAACCTGCGGCTCGACATTCCGGCCGACGAGGTTCCGTTCCTGCCCAGTATCGTCATGCACGGGCCGGTCACCATGCCGGTCTCCTTCTGATGTCCTTCCCGGCCGCCGACCGGCCGGACGCGTTGTGGACCCTGCTCGCCATCGAGGAGATCAAGGCGCTGAAGGCGCGTTACTTCCGCTGCCTCGATCTCAGGCTGTGGGATGAGCTGGCCGGCGTCTTCAGCGAGGACGTGCGTTTCAACCGAGTGGATCTGGACGGCAACGAGGAATGGCTCCAAGGCCGGGAGGCGGTCATGGCCTACACCGTGCCGGCGCTTACCCCGGTGCGCTCGGTACATCACGGCCACACCCCGGAGATACACGTGTATCCGCCCGACCGGGCGACGGGTGTGTGGGCGATGGAGGACCGCGTGTGGTGCCCGGACGGAAAGCCCTTCGTCTCGATGCACGGTTTCGGTCACTACCACGAGACCTACAGCCTGACCGAGGCGGGCTGGCAGATATCCGTCCGGCGCCTGACCCGCATTCATCTGGAGATCGTGCACGCGCCGGAGCAGTAGCGGTGGGAGCGCCGACCCCATCCCCAGGCCCGAGAAGACAGCCGTGGCAGCGAAGGAGAACATGATGGAAGGTCGACTGGCGGATCGGACGTATCTGGTCACCGGCGCCGCGAGCGGAATCGGAGCGGAGATCTGCCGCCGGTTCGTCGCGGAAGGCGCCCGGGTCGTCGTCGCGGACCTGCAGGTCGAGCAGGGCGAGGCGACGGCGAAGGAACTCGGCGACACCGCCCGTTTCGTGCGCATGGACGTCTCCCGGGAGGCCGACGTCGCCGCCGGAGTCGACTTCGCGGTGGCCGAGTTCGGCGCGCTCGACGGCCTGGTGAGCAACGCCGGGTTCGTCGGCGCGGTCGGGCCGATCGCCTCGATCGACGTCGCGACCTGGTCGCGCACGATCGAGGTGCTGCTCGGCGGGGTGTTCCTCGGCACCAAGCACGCCGCGCGGGTGATGGTCCCGCGCGGACAGGGCGTGATCGTCAACATGGCGAGCACGGCGGCCCTGCTCGGCGGCCGCGGCGCGCACGCGTACAGCGCCGCGAAGGCCGGCGTCGTCGGCCTGACCCGCTCGGTGGCCGGGGAACTCGCTCCGCAGGGCATCCGGGTCAACGCGATCGCCCCCGGCACGATCATGACGCCGCTGATCGACGGGGTGATGGAGGGCCTCGGCTCGTCCGGGTTCGACCACGACGCGCTGGAGGAGGCGCTGCGCCAGGACTCGCCGCTGCGCCGCGCCGGCCGCCCCGAGGACGTCGCCGCCGCCGCCGCGTACCTGGTCAGCGACGACGCCCGCTTCGTCACCGGGCACGTGCTCGTCGTCGACGCCGGCCAGACCTCCGCCCCGACCACCGCTCCCCTGGTCGCCACCGCCGCCGGCCAGATCGGGATCCGCTGAGCGATGGACGCCGGTGAGGGGCCGATCGGTGCGCATCCCGCATCGACCGGCCCCTCACCCGTTCCGCGACGCGCGGGCTAGGCTTGATCGTCCAGGACGAACAGCGGGGCGCGCAGGCCGAGATCGTCGTCGACGATCTTCATGCGCACCGCGGCGCCGATCGCCAGCGGCGCGTCGGGCGTGTCGGCGAGCCGGCTGACCAGCCGCACGCCGGGGGCCTCGACCGGCTCGACGAGGCCCACCGTGAACGGCGTCGCCAGGTTCATCCCGGGGAATCCGTGGTGGACCCGGGTGAAGGTGAACACCGTGCCGCGGGCCGGCGTCTCCGTCCAGTCGTAGTGGGCGCCCGCGCAGGCCGGTCCGGCCGGCGACGGGTACCACTCCCAGCCGCCGCAGGACGAACAGCGCGGCAGCAGCAGCCGTCCCGCCCCGATGCCACGCCAGAACGGCGCGACGAGGTCGTCGTCGAGCGGGCGGGCGGCGAGCACAGCGGTCATCGGAACTCCTCGGAGCCGGCGGCGTCGGTCAGGATCGGGGTCGGCCAGGGGCCGAGTGTCGATCAGGGGTGCGGTGTCGACCAGGGGTGCGGTGTCGATCAGGGGCGGGTGAGGACGAGGGTGGCGTGGTCGGGGATGCCGAGGCCGGCGACGGCGGCGACCCGGGCGCCGGCGACCTGCGCGTCCGCCCGTTCCCCGCGCAGCTGCCGGACGGCCTCGACGACGTGGCTGCCGCCGACCATGTAGGAGTGGGCGAGCAGACCGCCGTGGGTGTTCACCGGCCGCCGGCCGCCAGGGGCGACCGCGCCCGACGCGACCAGCTCACCGCCGCCGCCCTTGGGCGCGAACCCCATGTCCTCCAGCTGCAGCAACAGCGAGATCGTGAAGCAGTCGTAGATCTCGACGAGGTCGACGTCGGCCGGGCCGATACCCGCCTGCGCGTAGGCGCGCCGGGACGAGTCGGCGGCGGCCGTCGTCAGCAGGTCCGGCGCCTGGGTGAAGTAGTCGGAGAAGGTGGTGTGCTTGCTCGCCACCGCGCAGCCGGCGACCTCCACGGGTGGTCGTCGCAGGTCACGGGCCCGCTCCTGGGAGGTCAGGACGTAGGCGACGCCGCCGTCGTTGATCAGGCAGCAGTCGCTGCGCCGCAGCGGCTCGGCGACGGGCGCCTCGGCCAGGTAGTCGTCGACGCTCAGCGGCTTCGTCCGGATCGCCCCGGGGGTGAGGGCGGCGTGCGCGCGTGCCGAGACCGCCAGTCCCCCGAGCGTCTCGGTCAGGCCGCCGAACTCGTGGTCGTAGCGCCGCGCCGTGCCGGCGAAGTAGACGGCCTGGCCGTGCCAGCCGAACGGCATCTCCAGCGCGGCCTTCACCGGGTCGGCGGCGTGGATGCCGGTGGCGCCGGCCGACGCGCGGCTCATGCTCAACCCGAAGTAGACGACGATGGTGGACGCCAGGCCCGCCGCGATCGCCGCGGCGGCGACCGCGGGCGCCCCGACCAGCCCGGCGCCCGCCTTCTGCAGCCGCAGGCCGAAGCCGCGCTCCTCGGCGCCGATCGCCGCGGCGACCAGGTCGACCGGCGTGTCGTGCGGGCCGCCGGTGCCCTCCAGCAGGAAGCCGTCCACGTCGCGGCCGTCGAGGCCGGCGTCGGCGAGGGCCGCGCGCACCGCGTCGACGGCGAGCTGGGTCGCCGACCGCGGATCACCCCTGGTGAACGACGTCTCGCCCACCCCGACGATCGACACTCCGAGATCCCTGGTTCCACTCATCCCTGCCTCGCATCCCTCCGCTGTCGCCTCATGCCGCCAAGCCCCGCCCCGCCAGCTCCCGCCCCGCCAGGCCCCGCCCCGCCAGCTCCCGCTCCGCCAGACCCCGCCCCGCCGGGTCGGACGCCGGCGGTGAGCGCGCGCTCGGCGAGCGCCGCGGTCAGGGCGTCGGTGACCTCGCGCCAGGTCCCGACGATGCCGATGTCCGCCTCGTCGAAGACGGGCGCGGCCGGGTCCGGGTTGACGGCGAGGACGGTGCCGGCCGCCGCGACCCCGGACATGTGGTTGAACTTCCCGGACAGCCCCAGCGCGACGTACAGCCGCGGCGCGATGCTCCGGCCGGTGATGCCGACCTGGCGGGCCCGCGGTAGCCAGCCGTTGTCGGTGACCTTGCGGGTGGCGGCCAGCTGCGCGCCGAGCGCCGCCAGCAGGGGCGTGAGCAGCGGGTAGTCGGTCGGGTCGATGCCCTGGCCGACCCCGACGACCGCGCTCGCCCGGGCGAGGATCTCCACGTCGTCGTCGCGGTGCGCCTCCAGGACGCGGACCGTGGACGTCGCCGTAGCCTCGACCATGGTGCGCGACGGCGGGCTGGCCTGCCGGGGTTCGCGCAGCGGCAGGGCACCGGGCCGGACGGTGGCCAGGTGCGGCTCGCCGACGGCGGTGATGGTCGCGACCTGGCGGCCACCGAACGCGGGCTTGAGGCAGACCAGCCGGTCGTCCTCGACGCCGACGTCGATCGCGTCCCCGGTCAGTCCGGCGTCGAGTGTCGCCGCCACCCGGCCGGCGACCTCACGTCCCCACATCGTGCTAGGGCACAGCACCGCGGCCACCCGCCGTCCGCCGCACCAGCCGGCGAGAGCCGTGGCGACGTCGTGGGCGAGCGCGACTCCCGCAAGCACCACCAGGTCGTCCGCGCCGTGGGCACCGAGCATCGCCAGGTCTGACGGCTCCCCGCGGTCGGCGCCGGCCGGGGCGAGCGCGACCACCCGCCCGCGCAGCGCCCGCGCGATCCACGAGGCCGCGCCGAGCAGCTCACGTCCCTCCCGCTCACGGTCCGGTTCGAGCAGCACCCCGACGACCGGCCACGCGCCGTCCCCGTTCCCGTCCTCCGTCACGGTCGCCGAGACCTGGCCGGCCACGGGCGGGGGCGGCGCGACATGGGACGCACCGAGCAGTCGCTCCCCGATCCCGGGATCCCCCAGCGCGAGCGTGCCCGTCGAGGGCACCGCGGGGTCGACGGCCTCGACGGCACGGGACGGCACGCCCCCGCTCCGGACTCCAACCCCGGTCCCAGCACCCGACCCAACACCGGTCTCGGCACCGGTCTCGGGCGCGTCGAGGGCGCCGCGGGCGGCGAGCAGCCGCACCGCCTCGGCGACCTGGTGCTCCAGCGGTCCGGATAGCCGCGTCCGCAGCCGTGGGCGGGCGAGCGTGCGGGTCGGGCCGACGACCGTCCGGCTGGCCGCCGCGCCCCACGGGCCGGGACCGAGGTCGGCGGCGACGAGGTGGCGCAGCCGGTCCGCGGGCACCGCGGCGCGGGCCGGCAGCGGCGCCTTGGCCGGTTCGCAGAGCCGTTCGGCGCAGGACGCCACGAGCGGCGCGTCGGCGCGCACCCGCAGCCAGCCGTCGTCGCCCTCGCAGCGCGCGTCGAGCGTGGCCCCGCGCAGCGCGAGCTCCCGCATCCCGCCGACGAACGGCCAGCCGAGCAGGGCCGCGACCTGCGGGCCGAGCTGGCCGGTGTCGCCGTCGACGGAGTTGCGCCCGCACAGCACCAGGTCGACCGGGCCGAGCAGCCGCAGCGCCGCGACCAGGGCCCGTGCCGTCGCGAGGGTGTCGGACCCGGCGAACGCCGGATCGGACACCAGCACCCCCGCGTCGGCCCCGCAGGCGACGGCCTCGCGCAGGGCGTCCTCGGCCGACGGCGGCCCCAGGGTGAGGACCGTGCAGTGACCGCCCGTGGCCGCCGCGATCCGTACCCCCTGGGTGACGGCGCGGCGACAGTACGGGTTCATCTCCTGGGCGACGCCGTCCCGGCGCAGGCGCCCGTCCGGCCCGAGTACCAGCGACTCCCCCACCGGAACCTGCTTGACCAGCACCGCGACCCGCACTGGGACCTCCCTCTCCTGACCGCCTTCTGCCCACGACACACGCCCGCCTCGGGCTCAGCCCGGACCCGGCCCCGAGACGGAGCCGGCGGCCACCGCGGCCGCGCGGCCCGGCACGCCCGGCAGCACCTCGCGCGCGAAGGTCTCGATCTGGCGCAGGTAGATGTCGGGCGAGGTGACGCGGAACGCGAGCGACAGGTGCGCGACGCCGACCCGCGCGTACTGGCGGATGAGGTCGAGCGCGTCCTCGGGCCGGGTGTCCGGGCGCCGGCTCGGCGGCGCGGCGCCGTCCGGCATCCGCAGCTCACTCGGCAGGGAGACGGCCACCGGCGGTCGGGCCGCGCGGCCGAAGCGCTCGCTCTGCCGGTCGAGTTCCGCGAGCCCGGCCCGCAGGCCGTCCGGCGTGACCATCGAGGGCAGCCAGCCGTCGCCGAGCTCGGCGGCCCGGCGGATCGAGGCCCGGCCGTTGCCGCCCACGAAGATCGGCAGGTGCCGGCGCGGCGGCGCGAGCAGCGGGCGCACCGGGCCGAACCGGTGGAACTCGCCGGCGAAGCTGACCTCCTCCCCGGTCAGCAGCGCGCGGATGATCCGCAGGTGCTCGTCGTGCATCCGGCCACGGGCGGCGTAGTCGAGGCCGAGCGCCTCGAACTCGCCCCGCACGTGCCCGCTGCCGGTGCCCACCAGCATCCGGCCGCCGGTGAGGACGTCCAGCGTGCCGAGCAGCTTCGCCTGCACGATCGGGTCCCGGTAGGGGATGACGACGATGTCGCTGGCGAGGGTGACCCGCCGCGTCGCCCCGGCCAGGAATCCCCACACCGCGTACGGGTCGAGCCACCAGTCGTCGGAGCCGTAGTAGTCTTGCGCCGTCATCCCGGTCTCGGCGACGCCGTCCATCCAGCCGCTGACCCCCTCGGCGAGGTGGGCCTCGCCACCGGTCGACAGCACCAGGTGGTCCTGCACCCACAGCGAGTCGAAGCCGAGGTCCTCGGCCGTCTGCGCGATCGCGCGGACCGCGCCGGCGTCGCACCAGCGTCGGTAGCAGGGAATCCGGACGCCCAGCTGCATAGCGGTGCCCTCCTCGGGCGCGTGGCTCACGCGTCGGTGCCGGTCGGGCCGGTCGGGCCGGTCGGGCCGGTCGGGCCGGTCGGGCCGGTCGGGCCGGGAGGCGGCTCGGAGACGCCGAGGACGCCGGCCGGCACGGTGAGGAACGGCGCCGAGAACTCGATGGACAGCCGGCCGAGCAGGGTCCGCCCGTCGATGCGCTCGACGGTGCCGACGTAGCTGCCCCAGGTGGTGACGATCCGGCCGTCACCCCAGTGCAGGAAGAAGAACGCCGAGGTGAAGGCGGCCGCGGCGGCGACACCGGGGCGCGGCGGCACCGGATCCGCGTGGACGCTCGACACGAAGTGGCCGGTTCTCGCGTCCGCGGGCTCCGCGACGAACAGGCCGGCGAAGTACGCCCCGATCTCCTCGGCACCGGCGTGTTCCCCGGCGAAGTTCACCAGCACGCCGTCCGGTGCGAACGCGGCCGCCACGCCGGCGGCGTCGAAGCTGTCGTTGGCCGCGCAGTAGGCGGCCAGCACCCGCGCGGCCTCGCCGTCGACCCCCGCCGGCCAGGCGGCCCCCGACGAGCCGCCGCCGGTCACGCCGTCCCCGGTCACGCCCTCCGGGGTCGCGCCGTCCCCGGTCACGAGGACGATTCCGGGACACGGACGAGGACCCGCCCGTCACGGACCCGCACGTCGTGGCAGCGGGCCGCCGAGCCGGCCGCGTCGCACCAGCCGTCCGCGGCGATCGTGAAGCCGTGGTAGATGCAGATCAGGTCCTCGCCGTCGACGACTCCCTCGGACAGCCGGTTGCCCTCATGCGGGCAGGCGTCGTCCAGCGCGGACACCGTGCCGCCCTCGGTCCGCCACAGCACGACCGCCCGGTTGCCGACCACGGTCGCCCGCGGCCCGGCCGCGATGTCCGTCTCGGCGCCCGCGTCGATCCACTCATCCATGGATGTCCTTCCCCTTCCGTTGTGGGCTCACCGGATCCCGCCGTCCACCCGCAGCAGCGCGCCGGTGGTGAAGCTGGACGCGTCGCTGGCCAGGTACAGGGCGGCGCCGAGGATCTCGGCGGGTTCGGCCGCCCGGCCCAGTGCCTGCACGTCGCCGATGGTCGCCTCGAAGGCGGCCATGTCCCAGCCGGCCGAGATGTCGGTGCGAAACGGGCCGGGCAGGATCGCGTTGACCCGCACCGCCGGTCCGAACGCCTCGGCGAGCGCCACGGTGATGGCGTTGAGCCCCGCCTTCGCCGCCGCGTAGGGCGCGATGGCGCCGTACGGCCGCAGCGAGCCGACGCTCGACACGTTCACGATGGTGCCCCCGCCACCCGCGCGCATCCGCTCGGCGGCGAGCACCGCGAGCCGGAACGGGCCCTTGAGGTTCACCCCGACGACGCGGTCCCACATCACCTCGGACACGTCGGTGAGCCGCTCGAAGACGGGCGACATGCCGGCGTTGTTGACCAGGATGCCGAGGCGGCCGAAGCCGTCGACGGCGGCGTCGACGAGGCCGTCGAGCTGGTCCCAGCGCCCGACATGGCAGGGGTGTGCCAGCGCCCGGCCGCCCGCCGCCCGGATGGTGTCCACGACGGTCGCGCAGCTGTCCGCGTCGCGGCTGGCGACGACGACCGCGGCCCCGGCGGCGGCGAACCCGGTGGCCATCACCCGTCCGAGTCCGCGGCTGCCGCCGGTGACGACGGCGACCTTCCCGGACAGGTCGAACAGCTCCGCCGGTCTGGCCGGACCGCTCGGATCAGCCGGATCCGGCGGGCGGGCGGTCGTCACCCGGGCTCCCCGAGGACGCCGGCGGCGAGCAGTTCCGCCACCCGGGGGCCGAAGCCGAGCTCGGTGAGGATCTCGGCGGTGTGCTCGCCGAGATTCGGCCCACGGCCCGACGGCGCCGGTACGTCGGGGCGCCGGAACACCTGGCCGATGATCCGCGCCGGCCCGAACCGCGGATGTTCGATCTCGGCCACCCGACCCTCGGCGATCATCTTGTCGTCGTGCAGGAAGGGCTGGAGCCAGGACGCCTCCCCGGCGACCGCGCAGGGCACCCCGGCGGCCCGCAGGCGTCCCTCCCAGTTCTCGGCGAGATCACCGGTGAGCAGGTAGGCGAGTGCCTCCTCGACCCGGGCCGCGCCGGCGTGGCCGTCGGCGAGCGCCGCGCGCAGGTCGGCGAGGCGCTCGGGGTCGCCGGCCGCGGCCGCGCCGACGCAGGCGGCCCGCTCGTCGGCGGTGTCGCAGACGACCAGCAGCCAGCCGTCGAGGCACTGGTAGACGCGGTGGAACGGGCCGGCCCCGGTCTGCTCGTGGTTGAGCACCGGCAGCAGCGAGCGGGCGCGCCCCTCGCCGACGAACCACTCGGAGGTGACCAGGATGCTGGAATGCAGCTGCGGCAGCTCGACGAACTGCCCGGGCCCGCCCCGCTCGCGGTGGATGAGGGCCATCAGGATCGAGGCGGCGCTCAGCAGGCCGTTGTAGTAGTCCTCGTTGCCGAAGCCGGTGTGCGGCTCGTTGCCCTCGCCGGCGAACAGGTGCATCAGCCCGACCATGCCGCCGACCAGCGGCGCGAAGCTCTGCAGCTGCGCCTTCGGGCCGGTCGACCCGAAGCCCGGCGAGTAGCCGTAGACGATGTCCGGCCGCAGCGCCCGCGCGCTGTCGTAGTCGAGGCCGAGACGTTCGGCCGCGCCGGGCCGCATGTTGTGCTGCACGACGTCGGCGCTGGCCAGCAGCGCGTCGAGCACCGGACGGGCCCGCGGGTCCTTCAGGTTGACGCACACGGCCCGCTTGCCGTGGTTGCCGCCCTCGTAGGGGTCGGGCAGCGCGCGCTGCGGGTCGCCGGCGAGCGTCTCGACCTTGATGACGTCCGCGCCCAGGTCGGCGAGCAGCCGGTTGCCGTACGGCGAGGCGAACCAGCTGCCGAACTCGACGACCCGCAGCCCCGAAAGCGGCGGCCCGCCCGCCTGCGGGCCCGGCCCTGACAACGCCGGCGGGACCGGGGATGGGAGCTCGGGGTGGCCCAGGCCCGGGACGGACCAGCCGTCGCGGCGCAGGGCGGCACCGTCGGCGTCACGGGCGGGCGCGGCGCCGCGCACCGCGCCGGGAGTGCCCGCGAAGCGGATCACCGGGCCGACGATCCGGATCCGGCCGAGTTCCGGGTCGTCGACGGTGTCGATGATGCCGGCGTGGCGGACCTGTGGGTCGGTGAAGGCCGCCCCGGGCGGCTGGACGGGCAGGCAGGCCACCTCGTGCTTCCACAGCAGTTCACAGACGCCGTCGACGGTGCGCGCGTGGAAGAAGGGCGGCAGCCGCTCCGCCAGCAGGGCGAGGTCGGCGTCGGTCAGCTCGGTGGCCATCTCGGCCGGTCCCTCGGCCGGCGAGATCTCGCCGGCGAGACCGAACGCGGTCATCGCCCGGCCGAAGGCGCCGACCGCGCCGGTATGGACCTGCACCATGCCGTCGGCGCAGGCGAAGCGGCGCAGCAGCAGCCGCCGGTGGCCGAGGTCCAGGGTGCCGGTGCGGCCCTTGTAGGCGATGAACGACGGCGCCCGCTCGCACGACCAGTTCATCGTCATCACGCCGAGGACGCCGTCCTCGAAGCCGACCTCCAGCCGGTCGCCGGCGCCGGTGCGGACCCGCCGGCGCAGCGACGCCAGGATCGACAGCAACGCGACGAAAGCGGTGCCGTAGGTGATCCCCGGATGGCCGGGGTAGATCGGGCCGTCGCGGTGGCCGGGCGACTCGGCGAACACGCCGAGCCGGGCCGCGGCGATGATGTCGCGGGCCGCCATCGGGTCCGCCTCCTCGTACGGCCCGAGGGCGGTGAGCCGGGCGTGCACCGCGCCCGGGTTGGCCGCGGCGACGCCGTCCGCGTCCAGCCCGGCCGCGACCGCGGCCTCGTCGGGCAGCGCCGGGTCGACGAGCACGACGTCGGCGCCGGCGACCAGGCGCCGCAGCACCTCCCGGTCGGCGGTGTCGGCGGTGTCGGCGGTGTCGGCGACCGCCAGGTCGAGCACGATGCTGCGCTTGCCGCGGTCCCAGGTGGCCCGGGCCGGGT
This sequence comes from Frankia sp. RB5, assembly GCF_059816245.1. Classification (NCBI taxonomy): domain Bacteria; kingdom Bacillati; phylum Actinomycetota; class Actinomycetes; order Frankiales; family Frankiaceae; genus Frankia; species Frankia sp. RB5. Next base: position 38,948 of record NZ_JCBATA010000022.1, on the reverse strand, counting down.
TCGCGAACGACACCGGCCGCGGCGGCTCGACCTTGACGACCTCACAGCCGTAGTCACACAGCAGCATCGTGACGATCGCGCCGGGCATGCCCTGGGTCACGTCCAGGACGCGGATACCGGCGAGAGGGCCGTCCATGGCAGCTCCTTGCGCAGTCACGGGGATGCGGTCACGGGAAACGCGGTCGCGGGAAACGCGGTCGCGGGGATGCGGGCAGGGGATGCCACCGGGGCGGACGCGCCGCCCGCCCCGGTGGAGCCGGACCGTCGGGTCAGCGGGGCGCCGGGCGCTCGAAGTCCCCGATCTCGGCCTCGGTGAACGGATCGACGTCCGGCAGCCGGAACAGCCGGCGGACGTTGCGCGAGACCAGGCGGTCCCGGTCGGCGTCGGGCAGGCCCGCGGTCAGCCGCACGGCGGCCTCCCCGTCGTCGGGATAGCCGGCCTCGGCGTGCGGCAGCGGGCTCGACCACACCAGGTGGTGCTCGCCGAAGAAGCTGCGGCGCAGGACGGAGAACCGGTCGTTCACAAGCGTCAGCCAGGTGAGGCGGCGGACGTACTCGCTCGGGGTCAGGTTCTCGTCCCGCAGCGACACCTGGCGGCTGGCCGCGGCCCGCTCGTAGTTGGTGTCGGCGATCTCCAGCTGGTGCGGCAGCCAGCCGGCCTCCACGTTCACCAGCAGCACCCGCAGGTCGGGGACCTCGTCGGGCACGCCGGCGAAGGCGAGCCGGCTCAGCAGCCCGGAGACGGGCGGTGGATAGCCCGCGCGCACCCCGCCGTCGGCACCGTGCACCCGGCCGCCGTAGGCCGGGCCCAGGCAGACGACCGCGTTGCCGCCGACGGCCGACCAGAACTCCATCGCGGGTCCCCCGGGCTGCCCGCCGGGACCGGCGGGGGGATGTGTCAGCGACACACCGCGCAGGCCGCCCCGCAGACAGGTGCGCAGCGCCGCGAGCGCGTCCTCGACGCCGGTGGGGGGTATCAGCCCGACGCCGACGACGTCCGGGTCCGCGGCCACGTAGCCGGCGAGCCAGCTGTTGTAGGCCTCGCAGGCCGCCGCGACCTGCCCGGTGTCCCCCAGCCGGGCGATGACCGCGGCCAGCGCGGGATCGGGGTGCAGCACCTCGCCGGCGAGCCCGTCGCGGGCACGCAGCACGGCCCGCGCCTTCGGGGTGGCCAGCAGGGCGAACGTCTCGTCACCGCCCTCGGGGGACAGGCTGGCCACCGCCCGGGGCGCCACCGTGACCGGCTCGGAGGTCTCCTTGGCCACCCAGCGGGCCTCGCCGCCGGTGACGACGAGCCGCACGCCCTGCTCGGCGAGCAGGTCGGCGGGCGGGATCGCGTACGAGCCGGCGGAGAACGGGCCGGCGCCGGCAGCGGCGCTCATCGGGCCACCCCGTTCGCCGCGGCGATGTCCGCCAGGGAACCGGGCAGGACGAGCTCGTCGTCGTAGGGCAGGCCGTACAGGTCCGCGCAGGTCCGCCACAGCAGCCGGTCCCGCTCGGCGTCGTTCACGGCGGTCATCTGGCTGTGCGCCACCTCGACGTCGATCGGCCAGCTGCTGATCGAGTGCGGGAAGTCGCTGCACCACATCATCGTGTCGACGCCGATCAGGTGCCGGCTGTCGACGCCGACCTGGTCGAAGATGAAGGTGATCTTGCAGTTGCGCCGGTAGTAGTCGCTCGGCAGCAGTTCGAGCCGGGTCGGCAGGCCGGCGCCGTACCGGCGGAAGCTCGCGTCGAACTGCTCCAGGTAGTGCGGGATCCAGCCGCAGTTGACCTCGGCGCCCACGAAGGTGAGCGTCGGGAAGCGGTCGAACAGGCCGTCCTTGATCAGCGCCTCGAGCACCCGTTGGAAGCTGCCACGCTCGGCGTTCTCCATGAGCCGCTGGTCGCCCCTGGAGAACAGCTGCACGGAGTTGGGGGGGAAGGTGAACGTGGCGTGCAGGGAGATCGGGCGGCCCAGCTCCTCGGCGAGCGCCCAGAACCGGTCGTCCTCGGGGGACGGCCCCGTCGCCGAACCGCTCGGGTAGCTCTCGAGCGCCACCGTGCGCAGCCCCAGGTCGACCAGGCACCGGCGCAGCTCGGCGACGGCGTCGTCGATCCCGGTGTTGGGGATCAGGCCGACGCCGATCAGCCGGTCGGGCGAGACGGCCGTGAACTCGACCATCCAGTCGTTGTAGGCGCGGAAGCAGGCGAGCCGCAGCTCCGGATCCTCCGTCGCCTTCACCCCGGCCCACACGGTGGGGCTGGCGTAGAGGACCTCGGCGTCGACGTGGTCCTCGTCCTGTTCGAGCAGCCGCGCGTGCGGGTCGAAGGAGCCGGCGAGGATCTGCTCGAAGCGCACACCCCGCTGGATACCGTCGCGGAACTCCAGGAAACGCTGCTTGAAGTTGGCTCGGTCGAAACGCTTCTGGGCGCGGAAGTTGACCGCGGTCAGCCCGAGCGGCATGGGGTCGGGAACACCCTCGATAACCCAGGCCTGGCCCCCGTTGTCCGTGTCGATGACATGCGGGCCGCGCTCGCGCAGCCGCCGGGGAAGACGGTCGACGAACAGGTCCGGCGGTTCGTTCACGTGCGAGTCTGCCGAAACGGCGGTTAAGCGCACCCTGACCCTCCTCGGAGAAACTGGACAGGCCGGCCGGTCTGCATGGCGGCGACCTCGGCTGGATGCCTCCAGACGGCACGACTGGAACATCTGATGTTTGAGGCTAAAACTGCGTCCCGGCCCTGTCAAGACTCCGCGCCACCCACCTTGACGAGTACTTTCACGACCCGCGGACGGCAGCACCAAGCACATTCTTCGGCCCGGTCACGAAGAGAAGCCGAACGACTGTTACCAGCGATTGGCATAGCTCTGATTGACACCGCCGGAGCGAAACCTCCGGACGGCGGAGCGCGACGGTTCCGGTCTCCCGGTCAGGTCGCGGCGGCACCGCGGCCGAGCCGGCGGATGTGCGCCAGCATCGCGGCCTCGGCGGTGTCGCCGTCCTGCGCCTCGACCGCCGAGGCGACCTGCCGCAGCTCCTCCATGACGTCGTACCAGAACCGCGGCCGGGCCGCCCGGGTCGGCGCGAAGTGCTCGGGCACGACGGCCGACAGCGGACGGATCAGCATCGGCAGCAGCGCGTTGCGGGCCGCCTGGACGAGCACCCGGTGGAACTCGAAGGACCGGTCGGCGGCCTGCTCCTCACCCAGCCCCGCCGGTGGCCGGGACAGCTCCATGAGCTGGTCGATCTCGGCCTGGGTGCGGCGCTCGGCGGCGAGGCGGGCGGCCGGCGCCTCGATCAGCGCCCAGGCCTCGAGGATGTCGGCCGTCGACAGGTGATCGGTCGAGGCCATCACCCGGAACGCCCGCCCGAGCGCCGCGACCACGTCCGCGGACGAGGGATGCGCGACGAACGTGCCGCCCGCGTTGCCCCGCCGGGTCGTGATGAGCTTCTCCGACATGAGCAGCCGGATGCCCTCGCGCAGCGTCAGCCGGCTGACCCCGAGCTGGGCGGCGAGGTCGGCCTCGGCGGGCAGCCGGTGCCCGGCCGCGAGCGCGCCGGACAGGATCTGCTCGCGCAGGTGATCGGCGACCTGCAGGTACGACAGCTCGCTCGAGACGCCGGACGCCTCCTGCCGTGGGCCGGCGGCCTGCGCGCGGGGCCCCGTGCCACCCCGGCCCATGAGGGCGCTCTCCGCCTCCGTGGCCATGCACTCTCCCGCCCACGATCAGCCGCCCGCGTGCCGGCACCAGTCTGGATCCTGCCGCGCACCGCCGTGGGCGGCATGTTCTCAGATTACCATCGCGCGCATCGACCCTTATGTCATGAGGGCGCCACCGTCGATCGGGATTTCCGTACCGGTGACATAGCGCGCCGCGTCGGAAGCGAGGAACAGAACCGCCGCGGTGATGCCCGCCGGTTCCAGCCATGGGATACCCAGTGGGATTCCGGCCCGCGCCCGGGCCGCGAAGTCGTCCTCCGTCGGTTCCGGAATATCGGGGGCGAACAGTCGCCGGGTCGGCGCGTTGCGCAGCATCACGGTGTTCACGTTGCCGGGCAGGATCGTGTTCGCGCGTATTCCGTGCCGGGCCGTCTCGCGGGCCAGGGTGTGCATCAGTCCGAGCACCCCGCTCTTGGCGGCGACATAGGCGCCGATGTTCGGCGAGCCCTTCGCCGCCGCACCCGAGGAGATGGCGATGACACTGCCGCCGCGGCCCTGTTCGATCAGGCGCGGGACGCTCGCCCGGATGGTGTTCCAGACGCCGACCAGATTGACGTCGAGCACGTCGCGGAAGGCGTCGTCGGGGATGTCCCACACCTGCGCGGGCGGCCCGGTGATGGCGGCGTTGGCGACGACCACGTCCAGGCCGCCGAAGCGGTCCGCACCGGCCTGCACGGCGCCGCGCAGCGCCGCGACGTCGCGCACGTCGGCGACCACCGGCAGGATCCGCCCGCCGACGGCCTCGACCTGGCGCACCGTGGCGTCGAGATCGTCGGCCGTCGGCATCGGGTAGACCGCCGTCCGGCTGGGAGCGCACGCGTCGACCGCGACGATCGCCGCGCCGGCGCCGGCGAGGCCGACGGCGTGCGAGCGGCCCTGGCCCCGGGCCGCGCCGGTGATCAGCGCGACCCGGCCGCGCAGCGAGTCCGCCCCCAGGGGCGGGTCGCCGTCCCGGGTGCTCACAACGCCGCCGCGCCGAGGTAGCTGCTTTCGATCAGCTCGCGGCGCTGGCGCAGCTCGTCCGCCGAGCCGGACACCATCACCCGTCCCCGGCTGAGGATGTAGGCCCGGTCGGCGACCGCCAGCGCCTTGTTCACGTGCTGTTCGACGAGCAGTACCCCGATGCCCGTCTCGTCGGCGATCGCACGCACGATCGGCAGCAGGCGCTGCACCACGATCGGCGCGAGCCCGAGGCTCATCTCGTCGATCATGAGCAGGCGCGGGTCGCTGGCCAGGGCCCGGCCGAGCGCCAGCATCTGCTGCTCGCCGCCGGAGAGCAGGCCGGCGCGGGTGCGCAGCAGCCGGCCGAGCTCGGGGAAGTAGCGCAGCACCCGGTCGAGGTCCGCGCCGCCGGGGCGGCGGGCGAGCCCGAGGTTCTCCCCGACGGTGAGGTTGAAGAAGATCGCCCGGTCGTACGGCACGTGCGCGACGCCGCGCGCCGCCGCCCGCCAGGGGCGCCGGCAGTCGACCGGGTTGCCCAGCACCGCGATGGAGCCGCCGAGCGCGGGCAGCAGCCCGGAGATCGTCGCGAGCATCGTCGTCTTGCCGGCACCGTTCGGGCCGAGCAGGGCGACCACCTCGCCCGGCCCGACGGCGAGGTCGACGTCGCGCACCACGACCTTGTCGCCGTAGCCGGCCGTGACGGCGCGCAGGTCGAGCAGGGGCGCACGCTCGGGCGCGTCGCCTGGCGGGGCGCAGTCCGACGCGGGGTTCGTGGCCGGTGCCGTCACCTGGTGCTCACCTCCGGGACAGACGCCGCCGCGGCGGACGGCGCGGGATCGGAATCGGGATAGGCGGCGGGGTGGGCGTTCTCGTCCGGTTCCGGCTCGCCGAGGTAGGCGGCGATCACCCGGGCGTCGCCGCGGATCTCGGCGGGCGTGCCCTCGGCGATGAGCCGACCGAAGTCGAGGACGTAGACGTAGTCGCAGACGTTGAGGATGAGGTTCATGTCGTGGTCGACGAGCAGTATGCCGACGTTCGGCGAGAGCACCTCGCGCAGCCGCTGGCCGAACTCGACGCTCTCGTCGGTGTCGAGGCCGGCGGCCGGCTCGTCGAGCAGGATGACGTGCGGCCGGCTGACGAGCGCCCGCGCGACGCCGACCCGCTTCTGCGCGCCGAGCGAGATGTCGCCGGGCAGCGTGTCGGCCATCTCCTCCAGCCCCAGCAGGCCGATCGCCGCGTCGACCACCGGCGGCGCCGCCCGGCGGCGCGGGGCGACCAGGTCGGCGAGGCCGGAGTACCAGCGGTCCCGGCGGGCCGCGACGGTCAGGTTCTCCCGTACCGTCAGCGCCGCGAACAGCTCCAGCGACTGGAAGGTGCGGGAGATCCCCAGCCGTGCCCGCACGTGCGCGGGCTTGTCGTCCAGCCGGGTCTCGCCGAGACGGACGGCGCCCTGGCTGGGCGTGAACCCGGAGATGGCGTCGATGAAGGTCGTCTTGCCGGCGCCGTTGGGCCCGATGAGGCCGACCAGTCGCCCGGGCGGAACGGAGATCGACACGTCGTCGATGGCGGTCAGGCCGCCATAGCGGACGGTCAGCGACCGGGTCTCCAGGGCCAAGGCCTCCTGCCCCTCGGCGATGATCGGCGCGGCACCATCCTCGGCCCCCGCCGCGGCAGCGCCCCGCGCGGCGACGGCGTTCTTCGCGGTGACGGCGTTCTTCGCGGTGACAGTGCCCTCGACGGACGCGGTGCCCTCGACGGACGCGGTGCCCTCGACGGACGCGGTGCCCTCGGCCGCGGCGGGGGGACGCAGCCGGGCCCGCAGGCGGCGCAGCCGTTGCCCGGTCCGGCGGAACTCGCCGGCGAGCCCCTCCGGGTTGAGCACCGCGGTGAGGATGAGGCCGACGCCGGCGACGGTGTTCTGGAGCTGGTCACCGTTGTTCAGGTGCGACAGGAGGAGCTCGTTGAGCAGGTAGAACGACAGGCCGCCGGTGGCGAGCAGGCCGGCGAGCAGGCCGCCGGGGACACTGGTGATGCCGCCGAGGTAGGCGATCGCCAGCACCGAGAGCGAGACGAACGCGTCGAACGGCACCGCGGTGATCGTCTGCTGCTGGTAGGCGAGCATGCTGCCGCCGATCCCGGCGATGAACGCGGACATCGCGAAGGCCTGCATCTTGGTGCGCGCCAGCGCGATGCCGATCGAGGCGGCGGCCCGCTCGTTGGACCGCACGGCGAGCATCTGCTGGCCGGTGTGGCTGCGCCGCAGGTTGAACATCGCCGTGGTGACCAGCGCCAGCACGACCAGCGCGAGGATGCCGAAGACCGGCCGCGCCGTCTCGGCACCGCGGGAGAAGCTCAGGTCGATGCCGAACAGGCTCGGCCCGCTGACGGTGGCGCCGGAGAACCCGCCGGTGAGGCTCGCGTTGTTGAACACCGCCTGCTGCAGTGCCCAGCCGGCGGCCAGGGTGACCACGGCGAGCTGCACACCGCGGATGCGCAGTGCCGGCAGCGCGCCGATCATGCCGACGACCATCGCGCCGAGCGCCGCGAGCAGCGGCGCGATCGGGAACGGCACCCCCCAGCCGGTGGACAGCCCGGCGAGCAGGTAGGCGGCGCTGCCGGCCAGCGCCATCTGGAACAGCGAGACCTGCCCGATGAACCCGACGAGCAGCACGAGCGACAGGGCGACGACCGCGCCGGAGATCGAGTTCAGATAGGCGAGGCGGTAACCGCCGGGCAGAACGAACAGGGCGAGGACGGCGAGGGCGAAGGCGACGAGCCCGGGGCGCAGCGCCCGGCGCACGGGCGGCGCGAACGGCAGCCGCTCGGGCTTGAGGTCCCCCCGCATCGGGATCTTCTTGCCGAGCAGGAACGTCGCCACGATGATCACGACGAGCGGCAGGGTGTCCTGGATCCCCTGGTGTGGGAACCAGGAGATCTTCTGCGGCAGGTTGAGCAGCAGGTTCTGCAGCATGCCGAGCACCAGCGCGGCCGCGACGGTGACGCCGAACGACGTCATCCGGCCGATGAGCGCGGCGGCGAGCGCCGGGATGATGATCAGTGAGAAGCTCGACGGCGACAGCGACGTGATCGGCGCGACGAGGATGCCCGCGAGTCCGGCGAGCACCGAGGCGAGCACCCAGGACGCGGCGGCCTGCAGGTCCGGGGAGTAGCCGACGAGGATCGCGCCCTTGGCGTTCTCCGCCGCGGCCCGCGTCGCGGTGCCGAAGCGGGTGTAGCGGAACAGCGCGGCGACGATCCCGGCGCAGACGAGCGCCGCGACGGCGCACAGCACCCGGTCCATCGGCAGGGCGGTATCGGCGATGGTGAACAGCCGGCGGGTCGGCAGCACGGGGCTCGGGTTGACGGTGTCGGTGCCGAACTTCTCCGCGACGATCGACTGGACCACCAGCAGCAGGCCGATCGAGGCGACGACCCGGGCGAGCGCCGGCGCCTCGCGCAGCGGCCGGAACACCACGACGTGCGACAGCAGGCCCAGGGCCGCCGCGGTGACCAGCGAGATCAGCAGGGCGGGGACGAAGGCCATGCCGGTCTGGTCCGGCAGCGCCGTCGGCACGTGCAGGCCGGGGATCGGGACGAGGTAGTGCCCGGTGCTGCGCAGCTCGTAGAAGACGTACGCGACGTACATCGAGATCGCGCCCTGGGAGAAGTTGATGATCCCCGTGCCGCGGTACCCGATGACGATGCCCAGGGCCAGGAAGGCGATGACGGTGCCGCCACCCAGGCCGAGTAGGAGAAAGGCTAAGTACTGGCTCACCAACGCTCCCCATCCGACGGAACGACTGACTGTGCGAGGGCACCCGGCTCGCGGTCCCGGCCGGCGGACGCGCCGGGACCGCGGGTCCGTCAGACCCCCGTGCTCTTCAGGGTCTCCAGCGCGTCGATGTACTCCGCGCTGCCGGGCGTGGAGTCGATCGCGCGCCCCTTGACCTTGGTCATGTACACGTCCCAGCTGCACACGGAGGTGTACTTCTCATTGGACGCGCACTGGTAGCTGTCCGGTCCGAGGAAGACGTGGCCGCCGGGCTTGAGGGCCTGCGCCCGCACCGCGTCGGCGGTCAGGCCGCTCGCCACCGGCTTCATGATCGACTGGGTGACCCACATCAGGACCTGGAAGCCGAACGGCGCGTAGCCACCGAGGTTCGCGCTCTTGCCGGCGTACTGCGCCATCTTGGCCCGGTAGAGGACGGCGTCGGGGGTGTTGCCGTACGGGTCGGGGCCGGTGCCGTTCATGGCCCAGCCGTCCATCGCGTCACCGACCTTCGAGAAGGTGGTGGCCGAGTTGCACAGGGCGGTCGTGATGACCGGCGTGGTGTTGTTCTGCGACTTGGACGCGTTGATCAGCGGCACGCAGAACGGCGTCGGCAGTTCGGCGATGACGTAGTCGAGGTCCTTCGCGCCGAGCGCGCTCCAGGCGCTGAGGAAGTCGGTGGTCGTCGGCGGGAAGGTGACCGGCTTGACGGACTTGCCCTTCGCCTCCAGCGCCTTGGTGATCAGCGTGATGATGGACTGGAGCGCGGGGATCTGCGGGCCGATGATGCCGACCTTCTTCGCGTCCGGCGCGTTCTTGATCACATAGGCCGCCTGTGCCGCCCCGGCACCCAGCGAGCCGTTGCTCAGGTAGTAGGTGTCCTTGGCGGTGTAGTCGGGTCCCTGGACCGGCGTCTGGCCGAAGACCGGGATGTTCGCGCCGTTGAAGATCTTGGTGGCGAGCGCCCAGTTGAAGTCGGAGCCGGCGACGACGAGCAGCGGCTTCTCGGCGGCGAGCTTCTGCGCGCAGGACTGGGTCTGGGTGGGCGTCCCGTCGGTGTTGCAGACGTGCATGTCGACGCGGTGGCCGCCGGCACCGCCCAGCTCGGCGTTGACGTACTTGATCGCGGCCTGCGCGGCGACCGTCATCTCGGGGTACGCGGCCTGCTGGCCGGTCGTCTGGTTGATGAACCCGATGACCACCGGGGAGCCGGTCGCCGCGTTCGCGCCGGTCGACCCGGTCGGGCTCGACGCCGTGGACGAGCCGCCCGAGCCACAGGCGGCGACCGCGACCAGGCCGGCGGTCGACATCGCCACGACGGTCAGTAATCGACGCTGCCGGCGCGGCGGCACCGTGGCTGACCGGCCCCGGCCCGTCCTGCCTCGACTGAACCTCATCAGGTCTCCTGTCCTCATGTTCTGGAGCGGACCGGTCCAGAACATGCCTGGACCGGTGTCACGAACGGGTGCCGCCGACGCGCCGGGCGTGCGGACGACGACGGCGGGCGCGTGATCGCGACGGCAGGCCAAGGCCGCGGGCGCGCCGGGCGGCGGTGTGTGGCCGGCGCCCGGGCCGGCGTTGACGGTGATGTGGCCGGCTCCGGTGGAGCCGGCCCGGATGCTGCGGCGGGGCGCGGCCCGTCAGCGGTCGCGCGACGGAGGAGACCCGGACGCGGTCCGAGCGGTCAGACTCCGGGCCCCGATCTCACCTCTATGTGTCCTGGCTCACTCATGGCGGGAACTGTAGCGGACATCTGAGGTTTGGGGAAGGTCCGGATTTGCTCTCTCTACGAACCCTATTAACTACTATCAGCTACATAATCGCACGTAGTGCCTGCAGGACAGTGTTCATGCACACAGCTCATCTAGCCGTGCATCCGATTGAGAACATCGGGCGATAGGTGGACTTGGTGATGCAACCGCATTAGTGTCTCCGGCGTCCGAACGATCAGGTAACAGGGAAGGTGGCCCGCCTGCGATGGGATGGGACTTCGAGACCGACCCGGACTTCCAACGCCGGCTCGACTGGGTCGACGCGTTCGTCCGTGAGCGGGTCGAGCCGCTCGACCTGCTGCCGGAGCACCCGTTCGACAAGGCGAACGCGCGCGTCCGCGACCTGCTGCGGCCGCTGCAGGAGGAGGTGCGCGCCCGCGGCCTGTGGGCCTGCCATCTCGGCCCGGACCTCGGCGGCGCGGGCTACGGGCAGGTGAAGCTCGCCCTGCTCAACGAGCTGCTCGGCCGCTCGCACTGGGCGCCGTCGGTGTTCGGCTGCCAGGCCCCCGACTCGGGCAACGCGGAGATCCTCGCCCGCTTCGGCACCGCCGAGCAGCGCGCCCGCTACCTGCGCCCGCTGCTCGACGGCGAGATCACCTCCTGCTACGCGATGACCGAGCCGCACGGCGGCTCCGACCCCGCGCTGTTCACCACCCGCGCCGTGCGCGACGGCGACGCCTGGGTCCTCACTGGCGAGAAGTGGTTCGCCTCCTACGCCCGGTACGCCACGTTCTTCATCGTCATGGCGGTCACCGACCCGGACGCCGGGCCCTACCGGGGTATGTCGATGTTGATCGTGCCGGCTGGCACCCAGGGCCTGGAGATCGTGCGCAACGTCGGTCTCGGAGGCGAGCCGGAGGAGGCCGGCGCGCACGCCTACCTGCGCTTCGACAACGTGCGGGTGCCCGCGGACCACGTGCTCGGCGGCGAGGGCCAGGCGTTCGCGATCGCCCAGGACCGGCTCGGCGGCGGGCGCATCCACCACGCGATGCGCACCGTCGGGATGGCCCGCGCGGCGTTCGACATGATGTGCGAGCGGGCCGTCTCCCGGCGCACCCGCACCGGTTCGCTGTCGTCGCTGCAGCTCACCCAGGAGGCGGTCGCTGACAGCTGGATCGAGCTGGAGCAGTTCCGGCTGCTCGTGCTGCGCACCGCCTGGCTGATCGACCGCCACCGGGACTACCGCAGGGTGCGCGGCGACATCGCGGCGGTCAAGGTCGCGATGCCGCGGGTGCTGGCGAGCGTCGTGCGGCGCGCGATGCACCTGCACGGCGCCCTCGGGGTCTCCAACGAGATGCCGTTCAGCGCGATGCTGGTGGCCGCGGAGGTGCTGGCGCTCGCCGACGGCCCGAGCGAGGTGCACGCCGTGAGCCTCGCCCGCCAGGTCCTCGCCGGCTACGAGCCGGTGGAGGGCCTGTGGCCGAGCGGGCACCTGCCCACCCGCCGGGCGGCGGCCCGGGCCCGGTTCGCCGAGCGCCTGGAGCACGCCGTCGCCAACCAGTAGTTCCGCCCGCGGCCCCGGCCGCGCGCCCCACCACCGACCAGGAGGACCACTTCAGTGAGTCGCCGTCCCGACGAGACCCGGACGCGGCTGGTCGACGCCGCGGAACGCCTGTTCGCCGAGCGCGGCATCGACGGCGTCAGCCTCCGGGAGATCACCCGGGAGGCGGGTGCCCGCAACGCGATGGCCCTCCAGTACCACTTCGCCGACCGGACCGGGATCATCCAGGCGATCCTCGACAAGCACTCGCCGCCGGTGGAGGCCGGCCGGCTCGCCCTGCTCGACGCCTACGAGGCCACCGACCGGGCGGACCTGCGCCACCTCGCCGGCGCGCTCGTCCGCCCGTGGGCGGCCAAGCTCGGCGATCCGGCCGGCGGGCGGGAGTTCCTGCGCATCAACGCCGACATCGCGGCCCGCCCGTTCCCCGCGGACGACCCGCCGTCCTGGACCGTGCCGACCGAGAGCCTGCTGCGCTGGCGGGAACTCGTCGAGCCGAACCTGGACCCGACCGCCGTCCTGCTGCACCGCCGGCACACGGCGATCGCCTACGTGGCCGTCGAGCTCGGCCGGCGGGCCCGAGCCCGGCCGCACGCCGACGACCGCCTGTTCACCAGCCAGCTCGTCGACGTGGTGGTGGCCATCCTCACCGCGCCGGTGTCACCGGAGACGGCCCGGCTCGCGGCCCAGCGCGCCCAGACGCCGCCCGGCGACGGCAGGCCGCTGGCTCCCAGCCCGCGTCCCGCCCCCGAGCCGGACACCGCCGCCCCTCACGCCGGCCGCCGCGGTCGGCGACCCGAACCCCGCCTGCCAGGAGGTACCCCGTGAAGGTCGACGGCACCGAGTTCGTCCACGACGACATCCTCGCCATCGGCGACGTCCGCGACCCCTACCCGGTCTACCGGCGCCTGCGCGAACGCGGCGAGGTGCTGGAGATCGACTTACGCGCCGAGTTCGGCCTGGGCGGCGAGCAGACCTTCGACCGCGTCCGCTCCTTCGCCGTCCTGTCGTACCCGGCGGTGCGCGCCGCGTTCAACAGCACCGCGCTGTCCAACGCCGTCTACCAGAACTACCTGGGCATCGTGACCGGCCCGTCGATCCTCGAGATGGACGAGCCGGAGCACGCCGCGCTGCGCAAGACGATCGCGAGCGCCTTCAAGCCGTCCGCCCTGCAGACCTGGATGGACGGGTTCATCCGGCCCGCCGCGCACGAGCTGGCCCGCGCGGTCGCCGAACGCGGCCACGGCGAGCTCGTCGCCGACCTCGCGTTCCAGCTGCCGATGCGGGCGATCTGCGCGATGCTCGGCGTCCCCGCGATCGACTGGAAGCGCTTCAGCCGCTGGTCGGAGGTGTTCATCACGGTTGCCTACGACCCGAGCGCCGGCGTGCCCGTCGAGCGGGAGATGGGCGAGTACATGCGCGCGCTCATCGCCGAGAAGCGCGCCAACCCCGGCGAGGACCTGGCGTCGCTGCTGCTCGCCGCCACCGTCGACGGCCGCGCCCTGACCGACGACGAGATCGTGAACTTCCTGCGCCTGCTGCTGCCCGCCGGCGCGGAGACGACGTTCCGCGGCGCGAGCGTCATGCTCTGGGTGCTGCTGTCGCGACCCGACCTCGCCGCGCGGGTCGCGGCCGACCGCGGCCTGGTCAGCCGGTTCGTCGACGAGACGCTGCGCTGGGACCCGCCGACGCACAACGTCCCCCGGATCGCCGCGCGCGACCTGGACCTCGCCGGCACGGCCATTCCCGCCGGCTCGTTCGTGACGATCTGCCCCGCCGCCGCCAACCGCGACCCGGACGTCTGGCCCGACCCGGACGTCTTCGACCTCGACCGCCAGACCCGCTCCCCCGCCACCTTCGGCAACGGCCCGCACCACTGCCTCGGCTACCAGCTCGCCCGCCTGGAGATGATGGCCACCCTGGAGGCGGTGCTCGACGAGCTGCCCGGAATGCGCTTCGCGCCGGACGCCGGCGACCCGCACATCTACGGAATGGCGATGCGCGCCGTGTCGGGACTTCCCGTTGTCCGCTGACCCCCGCGCCGCCGCCCGGCCCACCGCAGCCGGGATGACGACGACGGCAGCGCGGGCCGCGGTGCGCGAGGCCGCGCTCGCGCATCTGCCGGCGCGGGTCGCCCACGCCGGGCGCGACTGGGCCGCGGGCCTCGACCTGGTCGCGTTCGAGCCGCTCGGCGGCGGCGCGTCCGGCCTCACGTTCGCGGCCCGCTGGTCCGCCGACCCGCCCGGCGTGCCACGGTCCGAGCCGGCAACACAGCCCGCGCCGGCAACACAGCCCGCGCCGGCAGCACGGTCCGAGCCGGCAACGCAGTCCGAGCCGGCAACGCAGTCCGAGCCGGCAGCACGGTCCGAGCCGGCACGGTCGTCGGACCTGCTCAGCGCCGTCGTCCGAGTCGCGCCGCCGGGACTCGCGCCGGTCGGGAACCGGGACATGCTGCGGCAGGCACGGCTGCTGCGCGCACTGGCCGACGTCCCCGGCCTTCCGGTCCCGGCCGTCCTGTTCGATGACGTCGGCGACCCGCCCGACACACCGCCGTTCGTCGCGACGTCACGGCTGCCGGGATCGAGCTTCGAGCCGCTGATGGATCCGCTTCCCCCCGGCGGGCGGCTGCCCGCGCCCGCGCTGCTGCGCGCCCGGGCCCTGGCCGCCGCCCGCGTGCTCGCCCACCTGCACGCCGTCGACCCCGCCCGGCTCACCCCCACCGCGCCCGCGGCCCCCCACGGCGCCTCGCCCGCCGACGCCTCACCTGCGGGCGCCTCACCTGCGGGCGCCGGCGCGTCCGACGAGGTCACCACACCGGCGGGCGAGGTGGCGAGGTGGGAACGGCTGATCGCCACCGTCCCCGACGACCTGCGGGACGGCGCGGCCGAGTGCGCCGCCCTGCTGCGCGCGTCGGCCCCACCGCCGCTGCCGCCGGTGATCCTGCACGGCGACTACCGGCTCGGGAACCTCCTCGCCGAGGGTTCGGAGGTGACCGGCATCGTCGACTGGGAGATCTGGTCGCTCGGCGATCCGCGGATCGACGTCGCCTGGTTCCTGATGTGGGCGGCCGACGCCGGGATGCCGCTGGCGGTGCGCGCCGCGGCGGGCTGGCCGGACACCGCCGAGCTGCGCGCCGCCTACGAGCGGGCGTCCGGCACGGCGCTGCCGGGCCTCGACTGGTTCGCCGCCCTGTCCCGCTTCAAGCAGGCGGCGACGGTCGCCGCGATCGTCAAGCACCGCCGCCGCGCCGGCCCGGACCCCGAGGTGGAGTCCGCCGCGCGGGCGGTCCCGGCGATGACCGCCGCCGCCCTGCGCCTGCTCCGCGGCTGACCGGCTGCGCCACCGACCTGCCGCATGGCTGAATGGTCGAGGAGGTTCGAAGCGATGACCGTGAAAATGATCTATCTGGCCAGGCGTAACCCGACGACCACCCATGAGGAGTTCGTGGCCAACTGGCGGGCGCACGCGAAGCTCAGCGCGCGCTTCCCCGACTTCCTCCCGGCGTTCACCGGCGTGACCCAGTGCGAGGTGTTACCGGATCCCGAGCTGCTGCCCGGTGCCAGCGTCGCCTACGACGGCGTCAACCTGCTGCCGGTCCGCGGCCTGCTCGACGCCGTGCAGACCTGGGACCACCCCGACGCCCGCACCCATCTGGTTCCGGACGAACTGCGCGTCTTCTCCGGGCTGGTGCGGGACTTCACCGTCTACGCGGTTGAGACCGTGCTCGCCGACGGCCCGCGGGTGCGTCACCTCGCGGTGCGGTTCGTGAAGGCGAGGCCCGGGCTCGGCGGCGCCGAGTTCGTCACCCGCTGGAGCGGCGAGGGCGCGCGGGCGCTGCTCGCCGCCTCGGACGGCCGCGTCCGCCGGCTCGCGCACAACCACGTGATCCTCGACCGCCCAGCCGGCTACGACTACGACGGTGTCGAGGAGCTGTGGTTCGACACCCTCGACGCGATGACCTCCTTCTTCGCCGACGACCGGACGAAGTCCGCGCTCGCCGCGCAGGCCGCCGCGGTGGTGGACGAGTCGTCCAGCGTCCTGCTCGCCACCCGCGTCGCCCTCGCCATGCCCGCGATCCGCGACACCGCCCCCGCTGCCGGCTGACCCCGCGCGGTGCGGCCGCCCGTCCGCCTCCCGGGTGCTCTGAACCGTTCCTCGGTCAGAGCACCCGGGAGGCGCGGCCCTGCCAGTAGGTCTCCTTCACCACCCGCTTGAGCAGCTTCCCCGAGGGCAGCCGCGGCAGCTCGTCGACGAAGTCGACGGTCCGGGGGCACTGGTAGTGGGCGAGTTCGCCGCGACAGAAGGTGATCAGCTCCTCGGCGAGCGCCGGACTGGCCGCCGCCGGGTCGGCGAGCTGCACGACGGCCTTGACCTCCTCGCCGAACTCGTCGTTCGGCACGCCGATCACCGCCACATCGGCGACGGCGGGGTGCGCCGAGAGCACGTTCTCCACCGCGAGCGGCCAGATCTTCACCCCGCCGGAGTTGATGACGTTGGCCTTGCGGTCGGTGAGGTACAGGTAGCCGTCGGCGTCGAGATAGCCCATGTCGCCGAGGGTCCGCCAGCCCTGCCGGCTGAACGCGTTGCGCGTCTTCTCCGGATCGTTGTGGTACGCGGTCTGCGCGGAGTTCTCGAAGTAGATCGTGCCGACCTCGCCGACGGGCAGCTCCTCGTCGTCCTCGCCGAGGATGTGCGCGCGCATGGCGTCCGAGGGCCGCCCGACCGAGCCCGGGTGGGCGAGCCACTCCTGGGGACCGATCTGCACGTAGCCGCCCTCGCTGGCACCGAGGTACTCGTGGATGACCGGCCCCCACCAGTCGAGCATCGCCCGCTTCGCCCACACCGGGCAGGGCGCCGCCGCGTGTACCGCCATGACCAGGCTTGACAGGTCGTAGCGGGCGCGGGTCTCGGCGGGCAGCTTCAGCATCCGGATGAACATCGTCGGCACGAACTGGGCGAGCGTCACCCGGTACCGCTCGATCGAGGAGAGCACCAGTTCGGCGTCGAAGCGTTCCAGGACGACGGCGGTGCCGCCGCGGCGCTGCGCCATCATCGACCAGTACAGCGGCGCCGCGTGGTACAGCGGGGCCGGCGAGAGATAGACGGTGTTGTCGTGGAAGGGCCACAGACTGCCGATCATGCGGTCGGCGAGGGTGCCCGATCCGTAGGGCGCGGGCGGCAGATCGACCCGCACGCCCTTGGGACGTCCGGTCGTGCCCGACGAGTAGATCATCGGAGCGCCCTCGATCTCCGCCGCGAGCGGGCGCGCCGGCTGGTCGGCGAGCGCGTCGTCCAGCCAGGTGAAGCCGTCGGGCAGGGTGGGCGGCTCGCCGTCCGCCGGGTCGTCGGGGCCGTGGACGACGAAGCGGGCGAGGTCCGGGATGCCGCGCGAGCACTCCGCGGCCTGAGCCACCGTCGACGGGCTCGTGACCAGCACCTTCGCCCCTGAGTCCCGCAGCACGTAACGGGCCTCGTCCAGCGCCAGATGCCAGTTGACGGCGCAGTAGTGCAGGCCGGAGCGCTGCGCCGCCCAGCACACGTCGAACCACCGCGGGCCGTTCTCCATCAGCACGGCGACGACGTCACCGGGTCGTAAGCCGAGCGCGTGGAACAGCCGGGCGACTCGGCGGGAGCGCTCGACCAGCTCGGCGAAGCTCACGGTGAGCCCGCTGCGCGCCATGATGAGCGCCGGCTTGTCCGGGGTGAGCTCGGCGTGGCGGTCGATCGTCAGGTCGGTGAACTCGCTCATCGGAGGACTCCGTTCCCGGGGCGGCGGTGGACAGCGGGCGA
Organism: Frankia sp. RB5; assembly: GCF_059816245.1. NCBI lineage: Bacteria > Bacillati > Actinomycetota > Actinomycetes > Frankiales > Frankiaceae > Frankia > Frankia sp. RB5. The sequence continues at coordinate 21,472 of NZ_JCBATA010000022.1, read as the reverse complement.
TGGGGCGGTGGTGAGCGCAGCCTCGGCTATCGCGGGATGTCGCGCCAGGGAATGCCGACGTCGACCCGGTGCTCCCGGGGCAGTCCCAGCACCTGCTCGCCGACCGCGTTGCGCATCACCATGGACGTGCCGCCCTCGATGGTCAGCGCTCGGGTGCGCAGATACCGCTCACCCGCCTCGCCCCGCATGATGCCGGCATGGGTCGGCCGTTCGAAGGCGTACCCGTCGGGCGCGTAGAGCGTCGCGTCCCCGCCGCGCAGGTCGAGCGCGGCCTCGGTCGCCTCCTGCGCCGACTCCGACGACAGGATCTTGACCACGGCCGGATGGAGCGGCTCGCCGTCCTGGGCCCGGTCGGCGGTGAGCCGGGCGGCCCAGCCTCGGGCTGCGGCCCGCATCACCTGGTCGTCGAGGACAGCGTCGCGCGCGGCGGCGCGGCCCGCCGGCGGCGCCTGCGCCGAAACCCGTGCACCCCACTGCTCGAGCAGGTCAGCCCAGGGTTCGGGCTCGTCGCCGACCCGGCCGAAGGCGAGCCGCTCGCCCTCCAGGTTCGAGCGGACCACCGCCCAGCCCCGGTTCACCTCGCCGATGCGGTTGTCGTCGTCCACCTCGACGTCGTTCAGGAAGACCTCGTTGAAGTCGGCCTTGCCGGTCAGCATCCGCAGCGGCCGGACCTCGATGCCGGGTGCGCGCATGTCCACGATGAAACAGCTGATGCCCTGGTGCTTGGGCACGTCCGGGTCGGTCCGGGCGACCAGCAGGCCGAAGCGTGCGACGTGCGCGAACGACGTCCACACCTTCTGGCCGCTGACGATCCACCGTTTGCCGTCGAAGCGGGCCCGGGTGGCCAGCCCGGCGACGTCGGAGCCGGCGCCGGGCTCGCTCATCATCTGGCACCAGATGTCCTCGGTCGTGAAGCAGCGCCGCAGGTACGTCCGGCGCTGCTCGTCCGTTCCGTGGGCGGCGAGGACGGGCGCCGCGTTGCCGTAGCCGATCGGGTTGCGCAGGTGGGCGGAGCGCACTGCGGCGGCCGCGAGCGCGTCGTCGATGACGCCCTGCCCGGCGGCGGGCAGCCCGAGGCCGCCGAGGCCGACGGGGAACCCCACCCAGGCGAGCCCCGCGTCGAACTGGGCGCTCCGGAACGGGATGCCGTCGTCGACCGCGGGGTCGGGTGCGCTCGCCAGCAGCCGCGCGACCCGCGCACGCAGGTCCGCGGCGAGCTCCGCCGGAACCGCCTCGTCCGCTCGGATCACCTCCGCTGCCGACGCCACCTCCATCGCCGACGCCACGCCCGCCGACGCCACGCCCGCCGACGCCGGCGGCGCGCTCACCGCATCCGCCGTGGCCGCGGGGTCGGCCAGCAGGGCGTGGCTCAGTCCGCTGGCGCCGTCGGCGCGGGCCAGCGCCGCCAGGCCGTCGGCGGCGAGGGCACGCTGGGCCGACGGCGAGCCGAACAGGTGGGCCGAGCTCTTCGCCCGCTTGAGGTAGAGGTGCGCCGGGTGCTCCCAGGTGAAGCCGATGCCGCCATGTACCTGGATGTTCGCGGCCGCCGTGCGGACATAGACGTCCGAGCAGTGGGCGAGCGCCAGCGCGGCGGCGGTGGGCAGCCGCGGATCGTCGGTGGCGGCGAGCCAGGTGACCTCGCGGGCCAGCGAGCGCGCCGACTCGACGTCGACCGCCATGGTCGCGCAGGCGTGCTTGACCGCCTGGAACGAGCCGATCAGCCGGCCGAACTGCCGGCGGACACCGGCGTACCCGGCGGCCTCGCGCACGCAGCGCGCCGCCCCGCCGACCTGCTCGGCGACGAGCGCGACCGCGGCGAACCCGGCCGTGCGGGCGAGGATCTTCCCAGCGGCGCCGACCTGGCCGACGAGCTGGGCGGGCGCATCGCGCAGGACGAGCCGTGCCTGGCCACGGGTCTGGTCCAGGGTCGGCAGCGGGTGCCGCTCGACGCCGCCGCCGCCCATCGCCGATGGCGCGGTCTCGACCGCGAACAGCCCCGGGCCGTCCGGTGTGCTCGCCGGCACCAGCACGACATCCGCCGCCTGCCCGTCGACGACCCGCGCGCACTCGCCGCGCAGCGTCCATCCGCCCGGACCACGCTCGGCCGCGACGGTCATCCCCCGGCCGACCCCGACCTCACCGGCAAGCCCGACCCCACCGGCAAGCCCGACCTCGCCCGCGGGCTGGGGCTCGCCGAGCGCGACCGTCATGACCAGTTCCCCGGCGGCGACGCGCGGGAGGTAGCGCCGGGCCGCCCGCTCGTCGGCCGCGGCCCCCAGGGCGCTCACCCCGAGAGCGACCGTGCCGAAGAACGGCGCGCAGACCAGCGCCGCGCCGAATGTCTCGAAGACGACCGCGAGCTCCCGCCAGCCGGCGCCCTCGCCGCCGTACTCGACCGGTACCGCGAGTCCCTGCAGACCGATCTCGGTCGCCATCCGGCGCCACGCGTCCGGGTCGTAGCCCGGGTCGGTGCCCATGAGCTCGCGGACACGCCCCGGCGGCGAGGTCCGCTCCAGGAACGACTCCACCACCTCGCGCAGGGCACGCAGCTCGGCGTCGGCCTCACTCCGCGGCCCGACGCCCGCCCCGGCCCCCAGCCCCACGTTCGGCTCGGCGCCCAGCCCCGCGTTGGGCCCGGCGCCCAGCCCTGCCTCCGACCGCACGGCGTCCGTCATCGTTCGTCCACCCGGCCCTTCGTCCGTGCGGGCGCGGGCGCGGTGAAGGCCCCGGCGTCGCGCAGGTGCTGGAATGTCAGGACTCGCCCGGACACCTCGTCCCCCTGGGCGAGCAGCCACCGCACGGCCACCCCGAACTCGTCCGGGGTGCAGCCGCCGGCCGTGTCGCCGGCGCCGGCGCCGGGGAAGAGCTCCGCGAGGAACTCGGAGCGCAGCGCCTCGTCGACCCGCACGCAGCTGACCGCGACACCCCGACCGGCGAACTCGCCCGCAAGCGCGGTGCTGAGCCGTTCCATCGCGGCCTTGGCGGTGGAGTAGGCAACCTGCGCGATGCCGTCGTAGTTCGTCGTCGCGGCGCCCGAGCCGATGTTGACGATGCGGCCGAAGCCGGCGCGCAGCATGCCCGGTAGGAAGGCGTGGCACAGCGCCGCCGGCGCCGTCACGTTCACCGCGAGCGCGGCCTCGAAGGAGGTGGTCGAACGGTCGAGGAACGCCCCGAGCGGGTTGAAGGCGGCGTTGTTGACGAGCAGGTCGCAGCCGCCGAGCGAGCCAGTGACCAGGTCGACGAGGGCCTGGCGGTCGGCTGCGCGGGAGAGGTCGGCGGGCTGGACGAGCACGGTGCTGCCGCGGTCACGCAGCTCGTCGGCGACCTGCTCCAGGGTGCCGCCGACCCGGGGGTTCGGCGTCGCGGCCGTGCTGCGCCCGACGAGCACGAGGTTCTCGACGTGGCCGGCCAGCGCCTGCGCGACGCCCCGTCCTCCGCCCCGGGCGGCCCCGGTGACGACCGCCGTCCGGCCGATCACAGCGGCTTCCATGCGGGCGCGCGGCCGGCGCGGAAGGCCTCGATCGCCTCGTGCATGTCGCCGTGCAGCGAGCCGAGGGCCTGGGTGCGGTACTCGCGGTCGACGGCGTGGCGCAACGACGGCGCGTCCACGTTCGCCCAGAAGCCCGACTTGGTCATCCACACGCCGAACGCCGACCGCGCCGTGATCTCGGCGGCCAGCTCCAGCGCCCGGTCGAGCAGGCGCCCCGGGGGCACGACGTCGTTGACCACGCCCATCTCCCGGGCGGTCGGGGCGTCGATGACCCTCGCCGTCAGCATCAGTTCCAAGGCCCGCCCGGCGCCGACGACCCGGGGCAGGAAGTAGGAGACCGCGACGTCGAGGTTGGACAGGCCGATGTTCGTGAACACCGCCCCGAACCGGGCCCGATCGCTGGCCACCCGCAGGTCGCAGGCCAGGGCGTACCCGAAGCCCCCGCCGACGGCGACGCCGTCGATGGCGGCGATCACCGGCTGGCGCAGCTCGTTGAGGGCGATCGCGACGCCGGTGACGACCTCCTGGGACTCGTACAGCCGTCCCAGCTCCCCCCGTCCCGGCTCGAAGGAGTCGGCGGTGAAGGAGTCCGACTTCAGGTCGGCCCCCGCGCAGAACGCGCCGCCCGCCCCGGTCAGGATCACGACCCGCGCGGCCGGGTCGCGGCGGACGCCGTCCAGCGCGTCCCGCAGCCCCGTCACGAGGCCCAGATCGATCGCGTTGAGCCGCTCCGGCCGGTTCATGGTGATCACCGTGACACCGTCGGGTCGCCGCTCCACCTCGACATCGGCCATCCATCGCCTCCCGCCACGACCCGGACTAGCAGATCAGGTACTTCTTTTCGGGGCATGACTGCAAATTACCCGGACACTGAGAGAGGCGCCAGCCCAAATCCTGAACACTGATTCGCCAGCGACCCGAGACCGGACGAGCCGCGTCCACGGACCCGCACCCGCACCCGCCCCGGCATGGGCCCCGCCCAGGAAGCCGCACCGGTTCCGCCCAGGCCGCGTGTCGAGTTGTGATCTCTCGAGCCGTCCTCGTGTGGACACGTCCGCTCGCCACCCGCCGCCCGCCTACCGTGCCCCGACCCCCGACACCACCCGTTCATGATCAACCTCGGTGTGGGTGGCGACCCGAAGGCCGGGGAGGCGGGGGACTTCCCGTGGAGGGGGAGTAGCCGCCGGGGAAGGCGGCGTGATGCCAGTTTCCTGGTGTGTCGTGTCCGGTTTGTCCCTAGGTTTCTGGCAGAGAACGCCGTGACAGTGTCAGAACGCTGTCACGGACCGCCGGCCGCGAACGGCCTCGGACCGCTGGCGCGACAGGCCGACACAAAGATCGCAACCCGAGGAACGGACTAGACCGCGCCCGCGGCTCGCAGCCGGGCGATGCGTTCCGTCGGATAGCCGAGCCAGCGCAGGACGGCGTCGGTGTGCTCGCCGAGCGCCGGCACCGGCCCCGTCGACGGCGCGACACCGCCGGCGACGACGTCGATCGGCGGGCGCAGCGCGCGGACGGGACCGACCGGGGTGTCGACGTCGCGCCACCGCTCACGGGCGACGAGCTGCGGATGGGTCAGCAGGTCGGCGACGGAGTTCAGGCGGGCGCTCGCGATGTCGATCGCGTCGAGCCGCGCGATCGTCTCGTCGGCGGTGAGCGTCGCCGTCCGGCCGCCGATCAGCGCGTCGACGAGCCGCCGGTGGCGCACCCGGGCGACGTTGGTGGCCCAGTCCGGATGGTCCACGAGGTCCGGGCGGCCCAGGAACGACGTCGCGAACCGCGCCCACTCGCGGTCGTTCTGGATGCCGATGAGGACCTCGGCGCCGTCAGCCGTCGGGAAGGCGTCGTAGGGGGCGATGCTGGCGTGACTCAGGCCGGCGCGCGGCGGGACGACGCCGGTCGCCGCCGCGTAGTGGATCTGGTAGCCGAGCCATTCGGCGGTCGCGTCGAACAGGCTGGTCTCGATGGCCGCGCCGTGACCCGTGCGCTCCCGGGCGAGCAGGGCGGCGAGCGCGCCGCTGAAGGCATACATGCCGGCGGCGATGTCGGACGCGGGTATTCCCGTCTTCGCCGCCCGTTCCGGCGGCCCGGTCACCGAGGCGAGCCCGGTCTCGCTCTGCACGAGCATGTCGTAGGCGCGCCGGTCCGCGAACGGTCCGCCGGTGCCGTAACCGGAGACGCTCACCGTGACCAGCCGCGGATGGCGGGCGCGTACCTCGTCCGATCCGAATCCGAGGCGGGCCGCCACGCCCGGCGCCAGATTCTGCAGCAGGACGTCGGCGCGGGCGACCAGATCGGCGAGCACGGCGGCGCCCGCGGGATGCTTCAGGTCGAGGGTGATCGACTCCTTGCCCCGGTTCAGCCAGACGAAGTGGCTGCCCATGCCGGCGACCGCCGTGTCGTAGCGCCGCGCGAAGTCGCCGCCGTCCGGCCGCTCCACCTTGATCACCCGAGCGCCGAGATCGGCCAGGTGGCGGCTCGCCAGCGGCGCGGCCACCGCCTGCTCCACCGCCACGACCGTGATGCCCGCCAGCAGCGGTGTCTCGCCCACCCGCACCCTCCCACCGACTGTGACCCAGGCAAGGGCGGTGGCCCCACGCACGGACGCCGAGAATCCCACAGTTCGCGGTGTAGCCGTGGGTCTGCGCGCACTTGACCGGCGAGGGCAACCCGAAAGCTGACCCCGACCCGGACGTCCGGCAATGCACTCGACACGCAGAGCGACGGCCATCGTGGACGAACGGCGGCATCGCGGCAGGGACTGACTACTCTTCGCGACCAAGGGGCGTCGATGACGACACCCACAGGGACGAGGAGTGACCATGTTTCGTCGACGACGGCTGGGCCCGGGGACGCTGGCGCTGGCCGCTGCCGGCATCCTGGCTCTGCCCACCGCGGCCGCCGCGGCCACGGCGGCAACCACGCCACCGGACACCGCCACCGGGCCACATCGCCTCGCGGCTGCCAGCGGCACGGAATGGTCCTGGGGTTACAACGGACTCGGGGCGCTGGGGAACGGCACCACCACCAACAGCGCCGTGCCCGTCCGGGTCAGCGGCCTGACTGGCCTCGACCGCGTGGTCGGCGTCGCAGCGGGCCGGTATTCCGGCTACGCGGTGCGCGCGGACGGCACCCCCTGGTCCTGGGGCTACAACGCGTACGGGCAGCTGGGCGACGGCACCACCATGAACCGCACGCTCCCCGTCCGGATCAGCGGCCTGACCCAGGTCTCCGCTCTCGCCGGCGGCAGCGTCAACGGGTACGCGCTGCGCCAGAACGGCACCGTGTGGGCCTGGGGCTACAACACCTACGGGCAGCTGGGCAACGGCACCACCACCACCAGCAGCCGGGTTCCCGTGCAGGTCGGCGGGCTGGACCGCATCATCGCCATCGCGAGCGGCGGCCAGACGGGATACGCCCTGCGCGGCGACGGCACCGTGTGGGCCTGGGGCTACAACGACGAGGGCCAGCTCGGCGACGGCACCACCACCGACAGCTCGGTGCCGGTCCAGGTCGCCGGGCTCAGCGGCATCAGGGCGATCGCCGGCGGCCAGGAGAACGGCTACGCGCTGGGCTGGGACGGCATGGTGCGGGCCTGGGGCGAGAACGACCACGGCCAGCTCGGCAACGACACCACCACGGCCAGCTCGACGCCCGTCGTCGTACCCGGCCTCACCCAGGTGACCGCCATCGCGGCCAGCAGCGAGGGCAACACCGGCTACGCGCTGCGCCGGGACGCCACCCTGTGGGCCTGGGGGCTGGGCAACACCGGCCAGCTCGGCAACGGCGACGACGAGTCGTCGCTGGTCCCCGTCCAGGTCAACGGAGGCACCGGGCTCGTCGGCGTCACCGCGATCTCGGCGGGCAGCTTCAGCGGGTACGCGCTGCGCTGGGACGGCACCGCGTGGGCCTGGGGCAGCAACTACTACGGCCAGCTCGGCAACGGCACCACCATGCCGCCGTACAGCCTGAGCCCGGTCCAGGTCAGCGGCACCGTCAAGGCCGAGGCCATCGCCGGCGGCGGCTTCAGCGGCTACTCCCTGCTCGGCACCTGGGGAAGCTGAGCAACCACCCCGGCCACCAGGCCGGTGCGATCCCCGCGGCCCCGCGCCGGCAGCGTCGCCGGCCCGGGGCCGCGGTCAACACGGTCGATCAACACGGTCGATCAACATGGTCGATCAGCAGGGTCGCGGCCGCCGCCGCCCCGTCGGCGCGGATCGTGCCGGCCAGGGCCATCGCTCGCGCACGGGTCTCGGGGGCCAGCGCCACGTCGAGCGCCGTGGTCAGGGATTCGATCGTCGGCGTGGGACCGTCGTGCGCCGCACCGATACCCAGGTCGGCCACCCGGGCGGCCCAGTAGGGCTGGTCCGCGGCCTGGGGCACCACCACCTGGGGAGCGCCGGCCCGAGCCGCCGCCGTCGTCGTCCCCGCGCCACCGTGGTGCACGACCGCGGCCACCCGGCCGAACAGTGCCTGCTGGTTGACCTCGCCGACGAGGAAACAGTCGTCCCCATCGTCGATCAGGCTCAGGTGCGCCCAGCCGCGCCCGACGAGCACGCGCCTGCCCTGCCCGCGGACAACCGCGATGGCCATCCGCGCGGTATCCGGGCGCACTCCGCGCATGCTGCCGAAACCGACGTAGACCGGCGGTTCGCCAGCATTCAGGAAAGCAGTCAGATCGGCCGGCAGCGGACGCTCGTCCGGCAGGATCCACGCACCGGTGTGCACGACGTCGAGGTCCGCCGTCTCCCGCCAGGGGCCCAGGACCGGGTCCGTCGCCAGCCACGGGTGGTCGGTGAGGAGGAAGGAACGGACGTCGTCCACCGGCGGCAGGCCGACCGAGGCCCGATGGGCGTTGAGCGCCTCGCGATGGAGCCGGTTGAACGACTGCGCGTTCAGATGCCACAGCGCCCGGTTGCCGGCATTCGCCGGCGGCGCCGGCTGGCCCGGCAGCAGGAGCGGCGGCGGCGCCTGATATGGCGACGGCAGCAGAAACGGGCAGAACGTCGCGTACACGTACGGGATGGCGAGCCGCTCGGCCACCGACCGCGAGGCGAAATGCGCCATCCCCGTCGCCAGGAGCGCGTCGCATCCCGCCGCCGCCGCGAGGATCTCGTCGAACAGCGCCGCCAGGTCGGACACCCGCCGGGACGCCTCCGCCGATGACGAGGGCGCCACCATCGAACCCATCGGCGGGCCGATCGGCACCATCGCGACGCCGACATCGGCCAGCCGCCGCGCGAACTCCTCGTCCGGTGGCGCGCACATCCGCACCTGGACGCCGAGTTCCCGCACCCGCACCGCGAGCCCCAGCAGCGGTTCGACGTCCCCCCGCGACCCGTACGTCGACAACAACACGCGCATGTTCGGCTCCCGTTCCTCGGTCCTGCCGTACGCAGGATCCGACTACGGTCCGCCATTCTGCACCGCCATTATGATCTTGACATCATCCACCCGGTGCGCCATATAATGAAGGCAACGAAAGCGTGTTCCGGTTCTTGCCACTCGAATGCGCGGCGTTCACCCTTCGAACTCCGGTCAGGCCATTGGGCCGATCATTTTCTGGGCCCTCGGGTTTGGCAACCGATCAGGGCCGGCCGGCGCCCGGTGCCGGCGAGGGTACGGACACGACCTGGCCGATGGGCGGCAGTTTCAGTGGCTACTCGCTGCTCGGCACCTGGACCGGCCGATCCAACCCGGTCGCCCGCGCCTCGCGCACGCAGCCCCCGCGCCCGCTCCCCTGCCCGCGGGCTGGGGAGCCGGCAGATGGACTGCGTCGTGGCTTCCTCCACCGGTATGTGTGGGTTAATGGCCCCCGCCGAGCCCTCGCGCCGGGTCGAAGACACTGGAGAACGCCTGGTCCTCGTGCGCCACCTGATCGACGTCCGCATAGCGGGCCGCCACGTAGAACCCACCCTGCCGCTGGGAATGCGCCACCGGGCACCCGCGGGCCACCTTCCGCCACGCGTCCGAGTTCCGGGCGAACTCCGGCGCGTGGTGGTCGAAGTCCTCCGGGCGCAACGGGGAATCGGCGGCGGCGTCACTCGTGGTTGTCATCGGGACTCCGCTGGGCCGATCAGGCCGCGAAGGTGAGGAACGTCGGGCAGGCGGTGTTCGACGGGATGTCAGCCGCCGTCACGGGTTGCGCGATGTGTTCCGGGAGCGGCCCGATGCGGTCCCCGATCGACCGCAGGAAGTCCACGTCCAGGTTGTAGACCTTCGCCGCCGTCTCCCCCGCGATCCTGCGGGCCTCGTCCTCGGGAATACCGCTGAAGTTCGACCGCAGCGCGATTTCCGTGAAGGGCCACGTTCCCTCATGGTGCGGGTAGTCCGAACCCCACATAAGGTTGTCGACGCCGATCTCGTGACGGGCCGCGATGTCCTGTCCGGTCAGGAAGCTCCCGATGTAGCAGTTACGCCGGAAGTACTCGCTGGGCAGCAGGTCGTGGTCGGCGATCGCGCGGCCGCCAAAGATCTTCAGCGGCGAGTCCTCCGCGTTCGTGAAGTGGTACCAGTTGTCGAGGGCGGCCAGCGCGGGCACGACCCAGGCCGCGTTCGCCTCGACGATGACGAACTTCAGCCGCGGGTGGCGGTGCAGCACCCCGCCGATGGTGAGCTGCGGCAGGGTCCGCTCGGTGAATGCCTGGACCTCGTAGGTGCCGACCGCCGGACCACCGGGCCCGCTGTCCTCCGTCTCGGGCTCGGCGACCTGCTGGGCGTGCCGGTGCACGGGCATGTCGAGGTCCTCGCAGGCGGACCAGAACGGGTCGAGGCGCCGGCCGAAGATGTTCACCAGCCGCAGGTGGTGGTCGCCCGGAATGATCACGCCAGCCAGCCCGGCGTCCTTCGCCCGGCGCAGCTCCTCGATCGCGGCGTCGACGTCGTTGAGGAAGATCTGCGCGATCCCGGCGCGGCGACCCGGGACGTCCTTGCAGAAGTCGGCGAGCCAGCGGTTGTGGGCCTGCACGCCCGCCCAGCGCAGGCGGTACTCGTCCGCGGTCAGCGGTGCCGGGGCGGTGATGACCCCGGACGGGTAGAACGGCGGAACGGTGTTCGGGAAGATCACCTCCGCGGCGATGCCCTGTTCCTCCAGGTGCTCAAGCCGCTTCGGGCTGTCCCAGTTGTACGGCGACAGGAACGAGGACACGCCGATGCGCACCCCGTCGTCGTGGGCGACGGTCTGCTCCACGTCGTAGTCGACCCAGCCGTCGGCGAACGCGGTAGCCCAGGCGTCGAACTCCTCGTGCAGGTCAGCGGGCAGGTACGGCCGGTAGTCGCGTAACGCGGCGCCGGCATGGGTGTCGGCGGAGACGAGCGTAAAGCGGCGCCCGCCCGTCGAGGATGTGTTCGTCTGTGCCATCGGGGCTCTCCTGATCCACGAAACGAGACAGGCTGAGGGATGTCCGCGACGTGCCGCCCATCCGCTGCCGGACGGCATATCGCAGGTCGGAAAACTCCTCGGAATCAACGCGAATATCAGCGGACACCGAATGTGACCGCTTTCACACATTTGTCGATAAGAAGATAGCCCGCGAGCGCTCGCTGTCAATCCCTTCCACCTTCGCGCACCCGTCCTGACCTCCGGTTCCACCGGCCGCGCCGGGGTGCGGGGGTGCGACGGCGATGGCGGAGCAGCTCAGCGCGGCGGCGCGGTCGACCTTCGACGTCGTCGAACCGCCACCGTCCCACGTACTTCAGCGCGGCCCCGACGATCTACAGCATGCGGTCGACCGAGCTGCTCGTGCTCGACGCCATCCCGAAGGACCCGGTCGGAAAGATCGACAAGGATGCCCTGCGGTCGGGGTACGCCTGCCCAGCAGGTATGAGTTTACTTTCTTATACTCAGCTGCTAGCGTCGGGGCACACGCAGGCGGCTTGCCTGCGTGACCGGAGTCCTCCGGACCTGCCCGGACATCCCCAGCGGCCACCGGGAAACCAGCGACCGGATGACGCAGAAAGCTGGCTGACATGAAGGCATTCGTCGTCGAGAAGTACGGCAAGGACACCGTGCGCGCCGCGGAGGTACCCGAGCCCGCGGTCGGGGACCGCGACGTCCTCGTCCGGGTGCACGCCACGAGCATCAACCCCCTCGACAAGATGGTTCGCAACGGGGAGTTCAAACAGCTCCTGAAGTACAAGACGCCGTTCGTACTGGGACACGACGTGGCCGGCGTCGTCACGAAGGTCGGTCCGGCCGTCCGCGGCATCCACGTCGGCGACGAGATCTACGCCCGTCCGCGCGATCTGCGGATCGGCGGGTTCGCGGAGTACATCGCGATCGACCAGGACGACGTCGCGCCCAAGCCGGAGTCGCTGACCCTCCACGAGGCGGCCGCGGTGCCACTGGTGGCGCTGGCCGCCTGGCAGATTCTCGTCGAGCGGGCGAACGTGCAGCCGGGGCAGAAAGTGCTCATCCACGCGGGCGCCGGCGGTCTCGGCTCGACGGTCATCCAGCTCGCCAAGCACCTCGGGGCTTCGGTGGCCACCACCACGAACACGCGGACGATCGGCCTGGTCCGCAGCCTCGGCGCCGACGTCGTGGTCGACTACACCGAGGAAGACTTCTCGAAGGTGCTGTCCGGCTACGACCTGGCGCTGGACTCCCTGGGCGGGACGAACCTCGAAAAGTCGCTGACCGTGCTGAAGCCCGGCGGCCTCGCCATCGGCGTCGCCGGCCCGCCGGACGCCGGATTCGCCAAGCAGCTCGGCGCCCCGGCGTTCCTGAGCGTGGCCATGAACTTCCTCAGCCGCAAGGTGCGCAGGCAGGCCAAGGCCCTGGGCGTGCGTTACCAGTTCTTCTTCATGCAGGCCAACGGCTCCCAGCTGCGCGAGCTCGGCGCCCTCTACGACCAGGGGGAGCTCCGCCCGGTCATCGACCGGACGTTCCCGTTCTCCGAGACACTCGAGGCGCTGGCCCACGTCGAGCAAGGCCGTACGAAGGCCGGCAAGGTCGTCGTCGCCGTCGTGCCCGAAAACGCCTGACGAGCTTTAGCGTATGAGCGCACTTGCAACGGGGGTAGGTCTGTCCCGAGTGTCGGTGAGGAGGGCACCGCGACAACCCTGGCGACGGCTGCCCGTCCGCCGCGCTGCTGGCGGGCAGCAGGCCGACTGAGTACTAGATACTAAACTCAGGGGCGGTAGGATCACACCATGGATGGACGGACCCCAGCTCCTGAAGGCATCGACGCGGACGCTCGCCTCGATCGGGACACGTCGAACTGTTCGATCGCGCGAACCCTCGAGATCGTGGGGGAAAAGTGGACGATTCTGATCCTGCGCGAGATCTTTTACGGCTCGTCGCGGTTCGGTGAGTTCGAGCGAGTCCTCGGGTGTCCTCGTAACCTGCTCGCGGCGCGGCTCCGCATGCTTGTGGAGGAAGGGATCCTGGCCACCGAGACGTACCAGGTGCCCGGGTCGCGGAGTCGGCCGAAGTACGTGATCACCCCCAGGGGGATGGATCTGATTCCTGCCGTGCTGGGGCTTCTGCAGTGGGGCGACCGTTACCGTGCGGACCCGGAGGGGCCGGCCATGCTGACGCGCCACCACGGGTGTGGTGCGCCGGTCGGCGTCGAGGTCCGCTGTGAAGCGGGGCATGCGGTGGCGGCGGAAGACATCGAGAGTCTTCCCGGACCGACTTTCCGTCTGCGGAAGGCCGGATAAGCCAATCGCCGAGCCGCGCCCTGGAACTTGGATGTTCACGCTGAACAGGCCGGACCGACTCGGGCGCGATCACCGAGGAGTTCATCGGCGGTCTCCATGCTGCCCTCGACCGCGTGGAGGCCGCCGGCGACGTTCGCACCGTTGTCCTTACCGGCGCGGGACGGGGCTTCTGCGCCGGATTCGACCTCCGGGACGGATGGGACGGCGCCGGGCCGGACAGTGCGGAGGACCGCTACCGCGGCCAGCAGCGGCTGGCCTCGTCGCCCGGCCGCGCGGCGCCCCCGTGCCGGTGGTCTCGCCGCCGTCAACGGCCCCGCCGCGGGCGGCGGGCTCGGTCTCGCGCCGGCCGTGGACCTGCGCGCGCCGCCCCCACCGCCCGCTTTCTCGTCGCCAACGTCCGCCTCGGACTGTCCGCGGGGGAGATGGGGATCAGCTATCTCCTCCCCCGGCTGGTCGGCGAGGGCCGCGCGGCCGAGATGATGTACACCGGCCGCGCCGTCGACGCGGCCGAGGCACTCGGCTGGGGCCTGGTGAACCGGCCTCGTCGAGCCGGAGGCCGTCGTCGACGCCGCCCTCGACCTCGCCGGCTACAACCAGGACTTCGATGGCGGGAACCGCAAGTCAGCCGGATGACGATGGTCCGACACCTGATGCTGGCGACGACCCCGGCCCGGAAGGCGAGCTACCAGAGCCCGACGACGGAGACCCAGCACCACCGCCAGGCGATGACGGCGATGGTGAGCCAGGGCCGGATGGGGACGATGACCCACCGGACGATGAGCGGGGTGACCGGCGTGGCGGTCGAAGCGAGCGGCGTAACGCTCTGGAGCTAGTGACGGTCGGGCTGACGGCCATTGCCTTTGAGAGGGACATCCAGGCACTACGTCTACACCTATCCGTCGAAGAAGGCGCTCCGCGCGATCAAGACGAAGGTGAAGGCGATGTGCATGCAGAACGTCAACGAGACGCTGGCCGACCTCGCGCGCCGGCTCAACCCGGTGCTGCGAGGCTGGACAGCCTACTTCCGAGCCGGAGTGTCGAGTGCGACCTTCGAACACCTACGCTCCTACGTGTGGAGTCGGGTGATGCGATAAACACCGGCGAACCAACTGGGAGGAACTGCTACGCCGCTACTGCACGAACCCTCGGGACAGGTGGTGGCCCGCGGACGGCAACGTGACCTTGTTCGACCCGGCGTCGGTCAGCACCACCCGATACCGTTACCGGGCCGTCAAGATCCCGTCGCCGTGGCCCAGCGTCACGTGACAGAACCGGACCGCACAGCGGGGCTTGTGGAGCGCCGGATGCGTTGAAAGGCGCACGTCCGGTGCGGGAGGCGACCCGAGGAGACGGGCTGGGTGCGAGCCCAGCACCGCGCCTCGGGTCGACCTCACCCCGGACTTCTCCAGGCCATTCGGACATCTGGCCCGCCCGCAGAGCCGGCGCCTGCCGCGCGAGGCCAGGCCCGCCTCGGAGAACCTACGAAGCCCCCGGACCAGGTCAGCCCGCCGGCACCGTCAGCCGAGCCGGTGCACGACCACCGGACGCCGCCGCGGACGAACCCCCACGTGGACCGACGGTTGTCCGCCCACCAGGACCTCCTGCACCGAGCCCGCGCCGAAGACGCCCTCCACTGGCAGCACCACCACCGGCCGATCTCCGCCGACACCCTCCGCAAACGCCTCCACATCGGCACCACCACCGCACGCAGCCTCGTCACCCAGCTACGCACCGACACCCACGCCCGCCTCGACACCCCGCACCACGAGCCCGAGCCCCTCCCGACCCCACCATGATGAGAAGGGCGAGGCCGGTCACGAACTGACTGGCCCCGCCACTTCGGCCTGACCGACTTGCTCACCCTCCAGCGGCATGCGCTCCGTGTGTGACATGCGCGCGAGTCACAACTCGCGGTGCTGTCCGGTCATAGCTGGCGTAGCCGGGTGAACGCCCGGCCTCCCGACCGAGACAGAGGTGTGAGACATGAAGATCGCCGTGCTGGGTGGCACCGGGCTCATCGGCTCGCAGGTCGTCAAGATCCTTCAGGCGGAGGGGCACGAGGCGGTGCCGCTGTCGCCGTCGAACGGGGTGGACCTGCTCACCGGCGAGGGCCTCGACACCGGACTCAAGGACGCCGACGTCGTGCTGAACCTGACGAACTCGCCGACCTTCGACGAGGCCTCGGCCGACTTCTTCCGGACGACGATGGAAAATCTGCTGGCGGCCGCGCAGCGCGAGGGCGTCGGCCACGCCGTGATCCTGTCGATCGTCGGCGTGGACCAGGTGCCGGACCTCGCTTACTACCGCGCCAAAGCGCTGCAAGAGGAGATCCTGAAGGCGGGCCCGGTGCCGTACTCGATCATCCGCGCCACCCAGTTCTTCGAGTTCGCCGACGCGATCCTGTCCTGGACCGCCGACGGAGACACGGTACGGCTGCCCGGCACGCCGGTGCAGCCGATGGCGTCGGCCGACGTCGCAAAGGCGGTGGCCGAGGTCGCCGTGGGCGCGCCGCTGCAGGGCACCCGGAACGTGGCCGGCCCCGAGGTCTTCACGCTCGACGAGTGGGGCCGGGCCGCGCTGGCTGCCAAGGGCGACAAGCGCACGGTCGTCGTCGACCCGGCCGCCGGCATGTTCGGCGCGGTGCCTGGTGATGTCCTGATCGCCCCGGAGGGCGCAGTCCTCGCGAAGACCTCCTACCGCGACTGGCTGACCCGCTAGTCACCGAGATCGGCGGTCAGCGCCTCGTCGAGGTGCTGGCCGCCGATCACTTTCAGGACTTCTAGTTTCTCGTGGCTCTCGCTGCCTGGTTGTGCGGTGTAGACGACCAGTTGCTGCGACTGGTCCGGGTCGATCAGCCGCTGGCAGTGCAGGTCGATCGGCCCGACCTGCGGGTGCACGAGCTGTACCGGGCCGCAGTAGCGGCTCGCCACAGGATGCCCACGCCAGAGCCCGGCGAACTCCGGGCTTTCCTCGAGCAACGCGCCGACCAGCGCGCCCGCCCGGGAATCCTTGCCGTCGCGGATGTACGACCCGTGCAGGTCCGCAACGATGAGCGGCCCCTCCGCGGGCCGGAGAAGCCGCGTCGTCGGGTCGGTGAACCAGCGATAGTGCAGGCTGCGCGCGAGACCCTGGTGGACGTTCTCGTCGCCGATCAGGGCGACGGACAGCGGGGTCTGCAGCAAGGTCTCGCCGAGCGGGCTCACCACCTGCGCCGCGGCATCTCGCAGACCGTCGAAGATGCGCATCATCCCCGGGTTGACGTGGTCGTCTGTGGAGCGGCGCGGGGTGGCGTACCCGGCGAGCCGGAAGAGATGGTCACGCTCCTCCATGGACAGGCGCAGCCCGCGGGCGAGCGCACCGAGGATCTGCTCGGAGGGATGGGGACCGCGCGGCTGTTCGAGGCGGCTGTAGTAGTCGATCGACATGTCGGACAGCACGGCCACCTCCTCGCGGCGCAGGCCGTGGGTGCGCCTGCGCCGCCCGCGGGGCAGGCCGACGTCCTCCGGTTGCAGGGCTTCACGACGGGTACGCAGGTATTCGGCCAGCCGGGCGCGGTCCATGCTCACACCGCCGCGAACTCGACGGCGGCGAGACGTTGCGAGACGTCCCACAGCCTGGTGGCCGCGGCCTCGTCGCGTGCCGGGCGGTAGATCTCCAGCTCGGCCGGACCGCCGGTGAACTGACCGAAGCCGTCCGGACCGTAGAAGTGGCCGCCCTCGGCGTCCGGACTGGTGGCCGCGTACAGGGCCGGGAGCAGGCCCCGGTCGACGCCCTGGACCAGGACGCCCCAGCGGGCCAGGCGCTTCATCGCGGCCTCGATCGGCGAGGATTTCTCCCGGCCCAGGTTGGGTCCGGCGGCGTACAGGCCGGTCAGGGTGGTGCCGGGGTGTGCGGCGTTGCTGACGATCCCCCAGCCCCCGGCCCGGGAGCGCCGGTCGAGTTCGAGTGCGAACAGCAGGTTCGCCAGCTTCGACTGGTTGTAGGCGCGGATCGGCGCGTACGCCTGGTCGCTCTGCAGGTCTTCCCAGTTGAGCTTGGCGTGCCGGGCCGCGCTGCTGGTCATCGTGGTCACCCGGGCGTGGCCGGCGTTCAGCAGCGGCAGCAGCCAGCCGGTGAGCGCGAAGTGCCCGATGTGGTTGGTCCCGAACTGCAGTTCCAGGCCGTCGGCGGTGGTGTGTCGCGTGGCAGGCGTCATCAGCCCGGCGTTGTTGATCAGAATGTGGATCGGCCGGCCCTCGGCGTTCAGGGTGTCGCCCAGGGCCTCCACCGACTTCAGCGAGGCCAGGTCGAGTTCGCGCAGCGACACGTCCGCACCGGGTGCTTCGGCGCGGATGTGGCTCAGTGCGGCCTTGCCCTTGGCCTCATCGCGGACCGGCAGGAGAACCTTGGCGCCGGCCGCGGCCAGGCGGGTCGCCAGACCCAGTCCAAGGCCGCTGCTTGCTCCGGTCACCACGGCGAGTCGTCCGGTCAGATCAATGGTGTTCTGCATGGTTACCTTCTTCATGCCTCAACGCTGACGCCACTCGGCGTCCGGAACCATGTCCTGTCAGTACAAGGCTCAGCCGCGGTGCCAGCCCCGCAGCTTGGCGGGATTCAGCACGGCCCAGAGGGTCGTGGCCCGATCCTCGTGGCAGGCGACGGTGATCACGGCCACGGCCGTGCCGGCCCGGCGAACAAGCAGGGCAGCGCGCCCGTTGACGCTCTCGACGGTCAGGTCGGCTCCGGGCAGCAGGGCCTGGATCAGCCGGGCGATCTGGGCTGCTCCGTGCACGGGTCGGAGCGGGGCGGGCACGTGGCCACCGCTGTCGCACACGGCGACGGCGTCCGGGTCGAGGACGGCCTCGATCGCGACGCCGTCGCCCGCTCGGCAGGCCGCGGCGAGCCGGCGTACGGCGTCGTCATGAACGCGGGGCATCGCCTGCCGTGACAATGTCCACCCGGGCATCCGCCGTTTCGGCGGGCTCGGGCATGCGGGGGGTGGCACCGGCCAGGAATGCCTCCCGGGGGTGCTGCACCGAGGCAGCGAGACGATGTCCCGGCCGAACGGCACAGCGGTCGCCCAGACCGCGAGCACTCGGACTTTCCGCTCCCAGGTTGGCACCGCGAGCGCGTGGTAGCCGCGGTGCATCAGCCAGGCCGGGAAGCCCTTGATGACCAGGCGGTGGAACTGGAAGATGCCGAGGCCGAGGCCGAGCGTGGCCACCACGCCGAGGCTGTGGTGCACGTACGGTCGGGGCTCCCGCCCGCGCAGCGTGGCGATCAGCTTTCGGGCCAGCAGCTTGCCCTGGCGCACCGCGTGCTGGGCGTTGGGCACCGTCGAGACGCCGGGCCGCTCCGCGGCAAGGTCGGGGATGGCGGCGTCGTCGCCGGCGCCCCACGCCTCCGGCACCGGCGCGCCTTCGGTGCCGACCCGCAGGTCGGGCCGGACCAGCAGCATCCCGCGGCCGTCGATGGGCAGATCGGTGTGGTTGTGCACCATCGGGTTCGCGGCGTTACCGACCGTCCAGACGATCAGCTCGGAGTCGAACTCCTCGCCGGTGGACAGCACCACGTGACTGCCGCTCGCCGAGAGCAGGTGCGCGTTCAAATGGACGTGCGCGCCGCGCTTGGTCAGCGAGCGCACCACCCACTCGCCCGGCTTGTCGCTCACCTCAGGCAGGATCCGGTCGCGCGCCTCCACCAGGTGGAAGCTCAGCTCGTCCGAGCTCAGCTCGGGGTAGCGCCGCACCAATGGCCTTCGCCAGCGCCAGCAGTTCCCCGAAGCCCTCGACGCCGGCATACCCGCCGCCAACGATCAGGATCGTCCGCACCTTCGTCCCCTGTCTCTCGCCATCACGATTACAGACAGGGCAGGCACCTATTCTGTGACATCGGCCATGGCGGCGACCTTCTCCGGATTCAACATCCACAGCAGCTGCTCGATGCCCGCCTCGGAGGCGACGATCGTGACCATTCCGAGGAGCGTGTCACCGCGACGCATGATGGCGCTCGTCTGCCCGTTCGTGGTGACCCATCGCAGCTCCACGCCATCCCAGAACCAAGTGGAGAACGCCGCGATGTACTTCGCCACCCGGGCCGCGCCGGACACCACCTTGCGGGAAACCTGCCGGGCGCCGTTGCCGTCGGAGA
Source organism: Frankia sp. RB5 (assembly GCF_059816245.1). NCBI lineage: Bacteria > Bacillati > Actinomycetota > Actinomycetes > Frankiales > Frankiaceae > Frankia > Frankia sp. RB5. The sequence continues at coordinate 2,193 of NZ_JCBATA010000022.1, read as the reverse complement.
TGCTCGCCACGTCGGCCGCGAACAGCTTTTCCAGCGCCTCGAGATCACCCGCGCGGGCGGCCTCAAGGAAGGTGGCCAGCAGCTGGCGCTGCGCGGTCTCGGGCACCGGTATCTTCCGCTCGCCGGTGACGTGTTTGCGGGCCCGGCTGACCAGTTGCCGTACGGCCGGCTCGGTGGACTGCAGGATGCCGGCGATCTGCGGGTACGGGTAGTCGAACGCCTGCCGCAACACGTACGCCGCGCGCTCCTGCGGGGTGAGTTTCTCCATCAGCATCAGGACCGCCAACTCGAGCGCCTCCCCACGCTCGGCCCCCAGGAACGGATCCGCACTGGTGTCGACCGGCTCCGGCAGCCACGGCCCGATGTACGTCTCGCGCCGCACCCGCGCCGACTGCAGCTCGTTGATGGCCAGCCGGGTCGTGGTCGTCGCCAGGAACGCGCCCGGACTCTTCACCACGCTGCGGTCGGTCGCCTGCCAGCGCAGCCAGACGTCCTGCACCAGGTCCTCCGCCTCGCTGGCGCTACCGAGCATCCGGTACGCGATCCCGAACAGGCGTGGCCGCACGCCCATGAAGATAGCCGCCGCCTCATCGAGATCCCCCACCACGGCCCCCCAAGGTCGTTTCGCGACTCAAGGCTAGCCGCCCGGCCCAGATTCGGAACCTGCCCGTCCCAGCTCTCGACGGCACGCCACGACCGAGCGAAGGGCATATGACCAAGCACGTCACAGAACAGGCGGCACCCAGAGAACGCCGATACGACCAGCGAACTCTCCCATTCCCGTACGAGTTCGACGTCGACACTGCCCGTTAGGTGCTCGAAACATCCACGCCGCAACTATCGACACGCCGACGCGAACGAGATATGGATCACCGCCTGGCCGTCGCGGCTCATCGCCTGAGCACCGGTATGTACTCGAATGTCGGGCCGGCTGTTGTGCCTTCGCCGTCGGACATCTCCATCAGGGCCTGTGCCTTGGCCTTGAGCGCGTACATGGTGCCGGTTGCGGCGCCGAGCATGCTGGGGCTGCCGTTGAGCGCCTGCTCCAACTGATTCAGCAGAGCGCAGTAGGTGTGGTTGAAGTCTTCCTGGGCGGCCCAGATCGGACTACCTGGAGCGTGATCTTCCAGAAGCGGGTTGGGTCGCATCGGGTGAACGCCGCCGAGGTCAACCGAGAAAGCCTCGCCAGTGGGCCCGGATCGCGGGGTGTCACCGCGCCGGTATCGCCGGCGCAGCTTGAGTTCCTGGAACCGGTAGTAATGCGCGACCTCGTCCCGTCGGGGTGGAAGATGTCCTGGTCGCCGTCCCAGACCTCGCCTCGTGCCGTGCCTTCGCCCTGCTCGACGATCTCCTCCAACGCCGCCAACGCCGAGGCGAGATCGTTGACCGCGGTCAGTCGCCCGCCACTGTGGTGGAACGGGCCCGCGGTGACCTGGCGAGCCGGGTCACCGCGGAAGACTTCCCGCTCGCCGAGGTCAGCGCACAGATCGCGCATCCCATTCTCGATCGCGCTGTAGAACTGCCCGATCGTTTCATAGCTGTCGCCCTCGGCTGGAGCACCAGGCGTGCCGGCCGTTCGAGCCGGAGAAACATCTCGATTGCTTCCGCCCCGAACGGAACCAGCGACAGCTGCAGAGAGCGGTCGCCGTGGGGCAGGCGCCTGGGAGATGGCCAGGCAGCATCTCTGGCGTGTCCAGCCGAGGGCGCCCACCGACGGCGTTGAGCAGGTTCGCAGCCAACGCCCGCGCCGTGGCAGGTCCAGCTCGCTGCGGGCGAGCTGGCCGACGCCTACGGAGTCGGCTGGCTCGCCCGCGCCGCGCTGATCAACCACGGGAACGGCGACGACGCCGGCCGCCAGACGGCGCTCAGCACCCTGCGGCCGGCCCCCGAAACCGGCGACCCCGACCGAAGCGACCAGTGCGGCGGCTGGCCCCCGCCCTGGCCTTCCGCCCCGGCCAGCAGACGATCTCCGGGATGTTTGCCCGGCATGGGTCGGCATTTGGGCGCAGAGCTATCGTGGTGGCACGCAGCGCATCGGAGCGCCGCATCTCGGAGGTTGAGGCACGTCAGACATCCCATGTTTTTGAATGTCAAGCGGCGACATCGAGTGTGACGTTTTGTGGCCAGGCGGTTGCCTCGCTGTAGGCGGTCTGGGTCTTGAGGCAGCCGTGGAGGATGCCGACGAGCCGGTTG